>JBJTPC010000130.1:0-4269 GCA_046074905.1 Gammaproteobacteria bacterium | reverse complement strand
GCCTCGATGCCGTCCCGCAGTGGGTCCGGGACGCCTGGCGGGCTACTTGACGACCTTGAAGCGGGCGCGGCGGTCCGCTGCGCCTTCGCTCGGCGCGGGCGTCGGTGGCGGCTCCTCGGGCGCGCTCCCCGCCAGGTCCTCGGGCGTGAAGACGATGCCCTCGCCGGACTCGTTCGCATAGATTCCGAGCACCGCGGCGATCGGCAGGACGACACTGTGGGCAACGCCACCGAACCGGGCCCCGAACGTGACCTCCTCGTTGCCGAGGCGCAAGGCATGGGTTGCGGTCCAGCTGCAATTGAGGATGATGCGACCCTCGCGCACGAAAGCGCGGGGCACTTGCACCCCTGGCGCCTCGGCATCCACCACCAGATGGGGCGTCAGGCCGCTGTCGGTAATCCACTCGTGCATCGCCCGCAGCAGGTACGGGCGACGCGGACGTCGCGTCGCAGGGGCGGTCACGTCAATCCAGGTCGACGTCGCCTGCCACCGTCGACACCAGCCGCCCGGAGGTGGTCAGGCTGGCACGGAAGGAGGGACGGGCAAACAAGCGCTGCGCGTATCGCTTGATATCCGCGCCGGCATCGCCGAGCTCGATCCCGAGCATCGGCAAACGCCACAACAATGCCGATACGGCAGCATCCGCAAAACTGAATGTGTTGCCGAGGAAGAAGGGCTGTGCACGGAACAGGGGCGTGGCGGCCAGCACGGCCTCGCGCAGGTCGCGATTGGCGTTGGCAATGGCCTTCGCATTGCCCTCCAGCCGGGCAGCGGTTGCCACGCCCTCGAGCGTGAACCAATCGCGCTCGATGCGGGAGACGGCCAAACGCAGCCGGGCGCGCTGCGTCGGCTCCAGCGGCCAGAGCGGCGGATGCGGATGACGTTCCTCGAGGTACTCGAACAGCACCCGCGTGTCGTAGACCGCGAGTTCCCGATCCGCGAAGGTCGGGACCTCGTGGTAGGGGTTCAGGTCGAGGAGGTCCTCGGGCGGGCGCGCCGGATTGACATCGATGATGTCGACATCCAGAGCCTTTTCCGCCAGGACGATCCGGACCGCGTGGCTGCGGGGATCATCCTTGCGGGAATAGAGAACGAGCGAAGCGCGGGGGCCGGCCATGGTCAGCTCACTTCACGTCTTTCCAGTACTCCTTCTTGAGGAGATACGCGAATCCGGTAAAGACCAGCAGGAACAGAATGACCCACACGCCGAGATCCCGGCGCTTGGTCTGTACCGGCTCGCCGATGTATTCGACGAAGTTGACGGTGTCACGCACGAAGGAAGCGTACTCCGCAGGCTTGAGCGCACCCGCCTCTCCCTGCTCCAGTTTCTCGACGACGCTGACCGGCTTGCCATCCTCACCCGTGTGCGTCTGCATCACCGGCTTCTGCGAGCCCTGCAGGCTGGCCAGCACGTGCGGCATCGCGGTGCCGGGCAGGGCGAGGTTGTTCACGCCATGGGGCCGCGTGGCGTCCTCGTAGAAGGTCATGAGGAAGGTATAGACGTAGTCGGTGCCCCGCGAACGCGCGATCAGCGAGAGATCCGGCGGGGCGTTGCCGAACCAGCGCTGCGCGTCCGCCGACGACATCGCCGACTGCATGGTGTCGAACGGGCGGCCACCCGAGAACTGCAGTGATTTCAGCTCCGCCTCGGGAATCCCGAGATCGGCAGCCACGCGGTTCCAGCGAACGTACTTCGCCGAGTGGCAACCCAGGCAGTAGTTCGCGAAGTTGCGTGCGCCACGCTGCAGGCTGGCGGTGTTGTAGATGTCGTTGCCGGCCTCGAGCAGCGCCACTTCCCCGCCGGCGGCACGGGCCGCGGTCGCGGGGAGGACCATCATCAGGCCCGCCGTCACCGCGGCGAGGAAGGACTTCTTAGTGAGCATCGTAGGTGACCCTCTCCGGGACGGGCTTGGTGGAGTCCATGCGGGACCACCACGGCATCAGCAGGAAATAGGCGAAGTAGAGCACGGTGAAGACACGCGACAACAGCGGGTAGATGCCCGTGGCCGGCTTCAGGCCCAGGTAGCCCAGGGCGATGAAAGTGACCACGAAGATGGCCAGCGCGAGCTTGGTCACCGGGCCACGGTAGCGGATCGACTTGACCGGCGACTTGTCGAGCCAGGGCAGCAGGGCCAGCAGCACGATTGCCGCAAACATGGCAATCACGCCCCAGATCTGCGTGCCGAGGAAGGACGGGACGGCGCGGAGAATCGCGTAGAACGGCGTGAAGTACCACACCGGCGCGATGTGCGGCGGCGTCTGCATCGGGTTCGCCGGATCGAAATTCGGCGGCTCGAGGAACAGGCCCCAGCCATCCGGCTTGAAGAAGACGATGCCGCAGAAAAGGATCAGGAACACGCCGATGTAGAAGGTGTCCTTGACCGTGTAGTAGGGATGGAACGGGATGCCGTCCAGCGGCTTGCCGTCCGCGTCCTTGTGCTTCTTGATCTCGACGCCGTCCGGGTTGTTGGAACCGACCTCGTGGAGCGCGAGGATGTGCGCGACCACCAGGCCGACCAGCACCAGCGGCAGCGCGATGACATGCAGCGCGAAGAAGCGGTTCAGGGTGATGTCGGAAATGTAGTAGTCGCCGCGAATCCACTCCACCAGCCCGTCGCCGACCACGGGAATGGTACCGAACAGCGAGACGATCACCTGGGCGCCCCAGAAGGACATGTTGCCCCACGGGAGGAGGTAGCCCATGAAGGCCTCTGCCATGAGCACCAGGTAGATGGCCATGCCGATCAGCCACAGCAACTCGCGCGGCGCCTTGTACGACCCGTACATCAGCGCGCGGAACATGTGCAGGTACACCACGACGAAGAACGCCGAGGCGCCTGTGGAGTGCAGGTAGCGGATCAGCCAGCCCCACTCGACGTCGCGCATGATGTACTCGACGGTGCCGAAAGCCTCCACCGCCGACGGCTTGTAGTTCATCGTCAGGAAGATGCCGGTGACCAACTGGATGACCAGCACGATCAGCGCCAGCACGCCGAAGATGTACCAGGTGTTGAAATTCTTCGGCGCGTAGTACTCGGTGACGTGCTCGCGCAGCATCTTGTCGAGCGGGAAACGGGCGTTGATCCAGCCCTTCAGGCCGCCCTGCGGGACGGCATTCTTGGATTCGGTCGAGGCCATGGTGGGTGCCTGCTACTCCGGAAAGGGGATGGGCCAGGGGGCTTACGCCGCCTGGGCACCCTCCGCGCCAACGACGATCTTGCCCTCGCCCACGAATGCGTACGGCGGTACCTCGAGATTCGAGGGAGCCGGGACGCCCTTGTAGACCCGACCCGAAAGGTCGAACTTGGAGCCGTGGCAGGGGCAGTAGAAACCGCCGGGCCAGCCGGCCTCGACCTCGCCCACGGCGAACTTGGAGATCGGCGAGCAACCGAGGTGGGTGCAGACACCGAGGACGACGAAGTACTCCGGCTTCTCCGCGCGGGCAGGATTCTTGGCGAACTCCGGCTGGCGGGAGGCGTCGCTTCCCGGGTCGAGCAGGAGATCGTCGTGCTTGCCGAGCGTGGCGACCATGTCCGGCGTGCGGCGTACCACCCACACGGGCTTGCCGCGCCACTCCACCTTCACCATCGACCCCGGCTCCATCCGGGAGATGTCGATCTCCACGGGCGCGCCGAGCGCCTTGGCGCGGGCACTCGGCTTCCAGGAAGCGAGGAAGGGAGAGACCGCAAGCCCGGCGCCGATGGCGCCCGTCGCGGCGGTGGCGGCCGTCAGCAACTTGCGACGGCCGTGATCGACATGTTCGGTCATTGATGAAACCCCAGGGTTTGCCACTGCGCCCGGAGAGGCTGCCAAGCCGACCGGGGGCGCCGCATTATACACATGCCCCGCACACCGACTGCACCGCCAACAGGCATGGAACAGCGCGCCACTTGACACGGTGCGCCCGCGCCGCGACGTTAGGCGCAGCATGTCGCGTTTCCTCGTCCGTCTCCACCGCCTGGTCCATCGGCTGTCCCCCTGGGTATCCCTCGGGCTCGCGGCCGCGCTGCTGGCCGTCTGGCTGCAGCCGCGCACGACCACGCCACTGCCAGCGGCCGCATCGCCGCATCACGGCGCTGCGCCGCGCGCGGCAGCGGTCGGCCCGGCGTCGACGCCCATCCCGGCAACGTCCGGCGGCATGGAGCCGTCACCGGTCACCGCAGGCACGTCACCTTCGTACGCCGTGGCGGTGCGTGCGGCAGGTCCGGCAGTGGTCGGCATCAGCACCGAAAGCATCGTTCGCGGACGCGACGTTCCGGCGGGCTTGCC
>JBJTPC010000129.1:0-2561 GCA_046074905.1 Gammaproteobacteria bacterium | reverse complement strand
TGCGAAACTCGCGCAGGGCGATCAGGATCTCGCCGGGGGGGGCTGAATCCTTGGGTTTCATGGGGGGATCTCGTGAAGGCCAGGGGGTGGGGGACCAGCCCTGCCGTCCGCCGGGGGAGGCGGACGGCAGGGATCGAGCGTCGGTTACAGGATGAAGTCGTTGGCGTTCAGCTCCACACGACCCGTGATCTGCAGCCGCATCTCGGGATCGACATCATTGTCGTTACTGACTTCGATCACCGTGACGTTGTTCACAGCATCGTAGAACCAGCGCACGCTGCCGTTCTGGTTGGCGGCCGTGAACGCGGAATTCCCGATGAAGGTGAATGCCTGGTTGCCGGTGATACCCGCGACAGCGTCGATCAGCGACAGGTCGATTCGGTCATCGCCCTGGACGAAGTCCAGGATGCTGTCGACCGAGCCTGGCGCCGACTCGTTGACCGCCGTGTACTGGAACAGGTCGTCACCCTCGCCACCGGTGAGCTGGTCGAAGCCGGTGCCGCCACGGAGTACGTCGTCCCCGGTACCGCCCTCGAGGATGTCGTTGCCGGCCGCGCCACGGAGGTTGTCATCACCGGCGCCCCCGCGAAGCAGGTTGTTGAACTCGTGACCCGTGATGGTGTCGTTGCCCGAACCACCGAAGAAGTTGTCGATGAACTGCAACGTATCCGAGTTGGCTGCGGTACTGCCGCTGCCCGCGACCGTGCTGGCGACCACCGGCGACAGGGTGACCGTCAAGCCGTCACGGTAGGCCGAGTAATCGGCCGTGTCCGTGCCGAGGGCGTTGCCCACGATGACATCGCGGACATCGTCACGGCCGATGATCACCGTATTGGTGCCGCCACCCATGTTGATGGTGCTGGCACCGCCGTTGATGGTGATGACGTCATCGCCGGCGCCGGTGGTGACATTCTCGATGCCGATCAGCTGGTCGGTGCCGGTCTCGGCGCTCGAGGCGACCCCCGTTGCCAGGTTGATGGTCATGGCGGCATTGCTGGCCGTGGTGTTGAGGGTGTCGGTTCCGGCACCACCGTTGATGATGTCGTTGCCGTCGCCAACCACCACGCGGAAGGTGTCATTGCCGTCGCCGCCGCGCAGGTCGTCGGCACCGGTGCCACCCGTGATGTTGTCGTTGCCGGCACCGCCCTCGATGATGTCGTCACCGCCGAGGCCGTTGAGCGTATCGGCTCCCGCACGGCCATGCATCAGGTCGCCGACCGTGGCCGAATCGGTACCGTTGAGGGTGTTGTCGATGTCGCTGCCGACGATGGCACGGTAGTCGCGGCTGACCGACTCGCGGTAGCCGAAGGCGTCCGTGTACGACACCGTCATGCGCACCAGCGTGCCGGCGACCGGGGTCTGGTTCATCGTCAGCGTGCCATCGGCGTTGCGGACGAAGCTGGTCGACGCGGGGGCCGGCGTTGCCGGGAAGCTCCAGGTCACCGTCATTCCCGGGGCTGCCGCAACCGAGCCGGTCGGATTGGCGGTGGTCACCAGGTCCGGGTCCCGCAGGTCGCCGGGGGTTCCGCTCAACACTAGCCCCGTCGCCGTCGCGGCCACGCTCATGCCGGGCGTGCCGGTGCCAGGGCGGTTGAACAGATCGGCAAAGCTGACGTCCACCGTGCCGCCGTTGCCGTTCGAGAAGCGGAGCGTCTCGATGTTGATCAGGCGGTCAGTGCCGTCGGTGCTGTTGTTTCCCTGGGGAATGCGATTGTCGATGACCAGGTCGACACCCGTCTCGGTATTGCGAACGAACGTGTAGTCGGTGCGCAGACCGCTGTAGACCGCGACGTCATTGCCGGTGTTGTTGGCATCGCCGTCAAGGATTTCGCGGACGATGCTCAGCTGACCCGGGTTCAGGGTACGGTCCATCATCAGTTCCGAGAGCGTGCGTCCACCGTAAAGGATGGCGCCGGTCACGCTGTCGTAAACCTTGCCGGACATGTTGTCGGCAGTCGCATTCGGGCTCACTGCACCGTCGATGCGGATACGCACGTTCAGGTAGCGATCACCGTCGATGATGTCGTTGCCCGCCTTGCCCTGGAGGGTATCCGATCCACCACCTCCCAGCAGGATGTCGCTCGCCTCGTCGACCGTATCGACAAGGTCGATCACGTTTCCGTTGGCATCCCTGCGGACACTGGTCGGGTTGGCGACCACTGCGGTGATGGTGCGTCCCGAGATCGTGAAAGTGACGCGGTCGAGGTGCTTGACGAGCTCGGCGAACCCGTTGATCCGGTCCACGCCCTCCTGCAGCAGCGCGTTCGAGTAGGAGGCAAACGGTGCGCCGGGGAAAGGCATCGCCGCGAAGCCGCCAGCGTAGCCTCCGAGCGCCTTGTCACGGCCGATGATCACGTCGTTGAACTGCGATCCAGATGCACCTTCGACCAGGTCATAGCGGTCACGGAGGATGTTGGCCTGCTGGTTCACGAAGATCGGCCGGCTGAGGTCCACTTCCTGACCGGTGGTGGCGTACTTGTGTATCACCCAGTCGAAGCCGGCCATGCCATTGTTGCGCTGGATGCCGTCGCGCTGGATCATGATGTCGTCGCCGGACTCGG
>JBJTPC010000128.1:0-2569 GCA_046074905.1 Gammaproteobacteria bacterium | reverse complement strand
ACCTCGACTGGAACATCAGCGACGAGCACCGTGCCCGCTACAGCTACCAGAAGACCGAGGACTTCGATGTCAGCGGCTTCGGCACCAGCGCCACCAGCCGCAACTACAGCTCGCCCTCGCAGTGGTACGAGCGCGGTTACCGCCTCGAGCAGCACGTGGTGCAGGTGTTCTCCACCTGGACCGACGCGCTGTCCACCGAGTTCAAGTACGCCAGGAAGAAGGTCGCCAACCGCCAGGAGCCGCTGGGCGGCAACACCTTCGCGCAGATGACCATCAACGGCTTCGCCAACAGCGGCGCGGTCACGATCGGTCCGGACATCTCGCGCCACGCCAACAAGCTGCGCAACCAGACCGAACAGTGGAAGTTCAAGGCGAACTACCTGCTCGGCGACCACACCCTCTCGCTCGGCGTCGAGCGCGACAGCCTGGACGTGTTCAACATCTTCGTGCAGAACGCGCAGGGTTCCTACGTGTTCAACAACCTGGCGGACTTCACCGCCAAGCGCGCACAGTCCTTCAGCTACACCAATTCCGTGCTGTCGAACCCGAACAACGCCGATGACGCGGCTGCGGCTTTCGGCTACAGCAACACCGCGCTGTACCTCCAGGACCGCTGGCAGGTCACCGACGACCTGCTGGTCACGGCGGGTGTGCGTGCAGAGCGCTTCTCGGCGGGGGACTCGCCCCGTGCCAACCCCGGCTTTGCCACGCGTTACGGCTTCGCCAGCAACGACACGCTGGATGGTCGCAAGCTGATCAGCCCGCGCCTCGGCTTCGAGTGGACCTGGACAGAGAAGACCCGCGTCCACGGCGGTATCGGCCTGTTCGGTGGCGGCACGCCGAACGTCTGGATCAGCAACAGCTTCAGCAATGACGGCATGGTGCTGGCCCAGTACAGCGTGACACGCCCGGCGGGCGTGCTCACGGCGCTGCAGGACGCCGCGCTGAACAACTTCAACGGCTTCGACATCCCCTCGGCGGTGCAGGCGCAGCTGGTCTCCACCGGTGCCGGTGCGGCGACGGTGAATGCCCTCGCGCCGGACTTCAAGGTGCCCAGCAGCTGGAAGTACACCCTGGGCGTCGACCACGAGGCCGATCTCTGGGCCCTCGGCGACGGCTGGGACCTCTCGGCCGAGGTGCAGTACACGGACGTCAAGAACGCCGTGCTCTGGAAGGACCTGCGTCTCGTGCCGGTGGGCACGCTGCAGGACGGTCGTACCCGCTACAGCTACCTAGCGACGGACCGTCCCTACGGCGTCACTGCCGCCGGCTTGTTCAACACCACGTCCACGGTGCGCGGCTCGGGCATCAATGACCTCGTGCTGACCAACACCAGCGAGGGCAAGAGCACGGTGGTGTCGCTCGAGGCGGCGAACCGGTGGGACACGAGCTTCGGCAAGTTCGATTTCTCGATCGGTTACGCCTACACGCGCGCCAAGGACGTCAGCCCGGCCACCAGCTCGGTTGCGCTGTCGAACTGGGACAACATGGCGACGTCGGACGTCAACAATCCGCTCCTCGCCACCTCGAACTACGAGGTGCGTCACCGGTTCCCGCTGCGCCTGAGCTGGCGCAAGAACATCTTCGGTGACAACGAGACGGCGGTGAACCTGTTCGTCGAGCGTCGCGCCGGCCTGCCGTTCAGCTTCACTTTCGCCGGCACGGCGTCCGGTCTGACGGGCACCAATGCCGACGTGGCGGCACTGAACGTGTTCGGCGATCCGCGCCAGGACAATCGCTTCCGCCAGCTGTTCTACGTGCCGAACGGTCCGACCGACGTGCTGTTCTCGGCATCCACCAGCACCGGCCTGAACTGGTCCCTGATGGATGCCTGGATCACGGCGAACGGCCTGGACAAGTACCGTGGCAAGATCGTTCCCCGCAACGCCTTCCGCAGCCCGTGGCTGACCTCCGCGGACCTGCAGATCCGCCAGGAACTCCCGGGCTTCGCCGAGGGTCACAAGGGCGTGCTGACGATCGACATCCTCAACGTCGCCAACATGATCAACAAGAAGTGGGGCAACTACGGCCAGGTGGGCTTCCCGTACACGGTCGGCGTGGTCGGCGTCGAGGGCATCGATGCTGCCACGGGCAAGTACATCTACCGTGGCCTGTCGAACACCGCCGGTACCGGCATCGGCAACGTCGCCCTCAACGCCAACCCGCCGCAGCAGTCGCTGTGGCGCATCCAGGTGGGTTTGCGCTACGAGTTCTGATCAGGTTAGTCCACCTTCAGGCCTTCGCGCAGGGGGGGTGGTCCGCAAGGACCACCCCCTTTTTCATTCAATCAGACCGGTGGTCGATCAGGTGCCGGACCACCGCGGGATCCGCCAACGTCGAGGTGTCCCCCAGATTGTCGATCTCGTTGGCGGCGATCTTGCGCAGGATGCGGCGCATGATCTTGCCGGAGCGGGTTTTCGGCAGCCCGGGTGCCCACTGGATGAGATCGGGTCGGGCGATCGCGCCGATTTCCCTGCTTACCAGCACCATGAGTTCCTTGCGCAGGTCTTCGCTGGGTTCAGCGCCTGCCATGAGGCTGACGTAGGCATAGATGCCCTGGCCCTTGATG
>JBJTPC010000127.1:0-10610 GCA_046074905.1 Gammaproteobacteria bacterium | reverse complement strand
CAACTGCGCGAGGAGTCGTTCGGCGTCGAGACGGGCGTTCTGACGCTCGGCGCTCTCGATGCCCTCGGGTTCTGAACCGCTGGCCGGGTCGACGCCTTCCGGCAGTCGTGCAGCCCGTCGTCTTCGCTCGCTGAGGCAGGTATTGCGGGTGATGGCATAGAGCCAGGTGGACAGGCTGGCCCGTCCGTCATAGTCGGGGAGGGCGCGCCATACGCGGAAAAAAGTCTCCTGTGCTGCCTCCTCGGCGGCCGACAGACTGCCGAGATGCGCATAAGCGAGCCGGCGCACCTTGTCGCGATAGCGCTCCATCAGTGCGGTCAGGACGCGGTCACGCGCCTCGGGCAGGCCGCGGGCGAGCTGGTCGGCCAGGTCCTGGTCTGCGGCGTTACCCATGAAGTTGATACGCGCGCTCCCGTGATCCGGTTGCAGCTCGTGAAAGAAATCGTGCGCCCTGCAACCACCGCGCCGCGCCGAGCGTATCAAAGACAGTACTTCCCAACGAGGTGTCCCGACATGGCCACAGGTCTTCCCGGCGAACTGATTCCCCTCTCCGCCATCGTGCTCGGCATCGGTGCCGGCATCGTGTCGATGGTCCTGGATCACCGACAGAAGAAGGCCTTGCTCGAGGCTTACCACCGGGAGCGTGTCGCCGCCATCGAATGCGGCATGACCGAGATGCCCCCCATGCCGCCGGAACTGGTCAAACTGCTGACCGGAAAATCGGTGCGATCCGCGGGCAATGACGGCATGCCGGGGGGCATCTACCTGTTGCTTGGCCTGGTACTGTTCTTCGCCGGCCTGGTGCTGTTCTGGGCATTGTCGACGGTTGCCGGCGACGACGTCGGTTTGTTCGGCCTGCTGCCGGCCGCTGTCGGCCTGGCCAACCTCGTCTACTTTTTCGTCATCCGTCGCCATGCCACCCGGCATCCGGCTTCCGTGCCCGACGCACCGTAGAGTACCCTTGGACCTCCTTCCGGAGGTCCTTCCATGCGCCGCAACGCCATCCTGCCGCTTGCCGCCCTGTCGTTGACGCTGGCGATCAACGCCACGCCGGCCGACGCGGGCGAATCTGCTCCAGCACTCACGCCCCATCAGGCGAAGGCGCGGGAGCTGCTCGCCAATGTCATCCGCTTCAAGAGTTTCGTCGGTGCCGACGAGAACCCCCAGATGGCGGACTACCTCGCCGGTGAGTTCAAGGCGGGTGGCTTCACGGACGAGGAGATCACGGTACGCCGCTTCGAGGACACCGCCTACCTGGTGGTCCGCTACAAGGGTCAGCCCCGCAAGGGTCAGCCCGCACAGAAACCCATCCTCCTGCTGTCGCACATGGACGTCGTTCCGGCGTTGCGCGAACACTGGAAGCGCGATCCGTTCACGCTCGACGAGGCCAATGGCTTCTTCTATGGTCGCGGCACGCTGGACGAGAAGGGTGGCCTGGCCACGCTGACCGCGCTGTTCCTGCGATTGCGGGCCGAGAAGTTCGTGCCGACGCGCGACCTCATCCTGGTCTTCAGCGGGGACGAGGAAACCACGGGCAACTCGACCCGCGAGCTGGTCGATCGCCATCGGGACTGGATCGATGCGGAATACGCGCTGAATACCGATGCGGGTGGTGGCACGCTCGGCCCGGACGGCGAGGCGCGGTCCTACAACATCCAGACCGCCGAGAAGACTTACGCAAGCTACAAGCTCAGCACCTTCAACCCCGGTGGACACAGTTCGCAGCCGCGGGCCGACAACGCCATCTACGAGCTCGCCGATGCCTTGAAGCTCGTGCAGGCCTATCGCTTCCCGACCATGGCCAACGACACCACGCGGGCCTTCTTCCGGGCGATGGCCAGGACCACCCCGGGTGCGCTCGGCGAAGCCATGGCAGCGTTCTCCGCCAACCCCCAGGATGCCGCTGCCGCCGACGTCCTGTGGTCCAGTTCCGTCTACGTGGGCGCCACGCGGACCACTTGCGTGGCCACGCAGCTGCGAGGCGGTCATGCCGAGAATGCCTTGCCCCAGCAAGCCACGGCCACGGTCAATTGCCGGCTGTTTCCGGGCGTGACGCCGCGCCAGGTGGAGACGGAGTTGCAGGGCGTGGTGGGTAGTGCCGTAACGGTGGAGTTGATTGGCGAACCGCGTTACAGCGATGGCTCGCCGCTGCGGCAGGACGTGGTCGATGCGGTGACCGCGGCGGTGCACGCTCGCCATCCGGGCATCCCCATCATCCCCATCCAGGAGTCGGGCGCGACCGATGGCCTGTACTATCGCGCCGCCGGTATCCCGACCTACGGGATCAGCGAGACCTTCATTCGACCGCAGGACCAGTTCGCGCACGGCCTAGACGAGCGCATCCCGGTCCAGTCGTATTACGACGGCCTGGATCACTGGTACCGCATCGTCCAGTCACTGGCCGGCAGCGGCAAGTCGGCCCGCAAGGGACGCTGAATCCTGTCGCGGGCGGCGCCCCGCGACAGGCCGGTTCCCTCAGCGTTGCTGGGGGAACTTGAGCGCCACGTCGAGGCGTACCACCGCGCCGGCGAATCTCGCCTCGCCACCCCCGGGTGCCTGACCGATGCCCCGGTATTCCTCGACGGTGCTGCCGCTGTCGAACCCCACGTCGAAGGTCTCGTGGATGCTGAACAGGTAGGGCACCGTCTGCGTCAGGGTGGTGGAGACGCTGGGGCCACCCGCCACCGCAAGACGCAAGTCAGCCGCGCCGCCGGTCCCCGGCTGCGCATAGGCCACCGCCACTTCGAGTGTCGAGCGGCCCGCAGGCAGTGGACGTGTCCCGACCAGTCGCGTGGTGCGCCGACCGAAGAAGTTGTACACATAGACCGGACGCCGCCGCTCATCGACCAGGAGCGCCCAGCCGCCACCCACGCCACCCATCGCCGCCACGACGCCGCCACGACTCCCCGCCGGCAGGTCGACCACCGCCTTGAGGGTGTGCGAGAGATAGCCGAGGAGCGGTGCCTGGCTCTCCGGGAGATAACCGGTATCGCCGTAGAAGGTGAGGTTCGCCCGGCCACCGGTAACGCGGGGCAGCAACTCGGGATTGTTGTTGTCCAGCAGCGGATAAACCTGGTTCGCTCCGGCCTCGACGTTGAACAGGTCGCGCAGTTCCTGCAGCTTGAGCGGCTGACTCGCGGCCAGGTCCTTCGCCTGCGAGAAGTCCTCATCCAGATGGTAGAGCTCCCAGCGATCCTCCAGCGGCGAACTCGCGAGCGGCTTGCGGATGTTCCACGGCGCGCGTCCGCGGAATGCCGAGGCCATCCAGCCGTTATGGTAGATGGCGCGGTTGCCGTAGACCTGGAAGTACTGCGTGCGCTGCTTTACCGCCGGCTTGCCCTCGAGGACATTGGCCAACAGGCTCTTGCCGTTCAGGGGCTGCTGCGCCACCCCATTGACCACGGCCGGTGGCGTGATGCCCACGGCATCGAGCACGGTCGGCATCAGGTCGGCCACGAAAGCCCATTCGTCACGCAGTGCACCCGCATCCTTGATCCGGGCCGGCCAGGCGACCACCAGCGGATTGCGGATGCCGCCCAGATGCGACGCGACCTGCTTGGTCCACTGGAAAGGGGTATTGAGTGCCCAGGCCCAGGCCGCCGAGTAGTGTGCATGGGTGCTGGCACCGCCGATCTCGTCAATGCGGCGGAACATGTCCGCGGCCGAGTCGGGCGAACCTTGCAGCTGCGCCATGTAGTTGAGTGAACCGGAAATATCGCCTTCCGCACTCGCCCCGTTGTCGCCGACGATATAGACGAAGAGCGTGTTCTCGGCGATGCCGAGTTCATCCAGCGCGCCTGCCAGGCGCCCGACCTGCTCGTCCGTATGCGCGAGGAAGGCCGCATAAGTTTCCATCAGCCGTGAGGACACGGCGCGTTCCTCCGACGACAGGGTGTCCCAGGCGGGGATGTCCTGCGGGCGTCCGGTCAGCAAGGTCCCCGGGGGAATCACTCCCTGTCGCTGCTGCCGCGCGAAAGTCTCCTCGCGGAGTCGGTCCCACCCCTGGGCGAATTGGCCGCGGAAGCGCTCACGCCAGCTGTCCGGGACCTGCAGCGGCGCGTGCGTGCCGCCCGGCGTGAAGTACACGAACAGCGGCTTCTGCGGTGCCACCGCCTTTTGCCGTTTCATCCAGGCGATCGCCTGATCGGTCAGGTCTTCCGTCAGGTGATAGCCGGGCCGGTGCGGTGTGGGGATGAAGCTGTTGTCGCGCACCAGGCCCGGTGCGAACTGGTCGGTCTCGGCCGGCAGGAAGCCGTAGAAGTGGTCAAAGCCCTGCTGCAGTGGCCAGCGGTCGTAAGGACCGGCAGGCGTGGTTTCCCATTCCGGGGCGAGATGCCATTTGCCGAAAGCACCAGTGGCGTAACCGTTCTGGCGCAGGATTTC
Organism: Gammaproteobacteria bacterium; assembly: GCA_046074905.1. Lineage (GTDB taxonomy): Bacteria > Pseudomonadota > Gammaproteobacteria > Steroidobacterales > Steroidobacteraceae > CAIOHZ01. Next base: position 6,227 of record JBJTPC010000127.1, on the reverse strand, counting down.
CGCGAGCGTCGCCGCACTGCGTGGCAGCAAACCGTGGTAGCCGGGATAGGGCGAGGGCGTGTTCAGCACCGCGCCGACCCCGACGGCATGCGGATTGCGTCCGGTCAGGAGTGCGGCACGGGTCGGTGAGCAGATGGCGGTGGTATGGAAGCGGTTGTAGCGCAAGCCGCGCTTGGCAAGGGCCTCCAGGGCCGGCGTCGGCACCGGACCCCCGAACGTCCCCGGTGCGCCGAAGCCGACATCGTCGAGCAGCACGAACACCACGTTCGGTGCGCCTTCCGGTGCCTGTCGCAGGCGAATCGGCAACTGCTCCGTTTCCTGGCGCAGGACCGTGTTCGGTGCCGGCCGCGACAACTCCGGCACGGGCAACACCGGGCTGCGGGCCGTGGAGGCAGCATCGGCAGCGAATCCGGTGCCGGTGGGAAGGACGCTGCCGAGCAACCAGAGCAAGGTGCCGGGTACGAGGCGTTTCATGCAAGCAATCTCCAGGTTCGGTGTCGGCTCGCGAGGTGCCGATGTCGGCGCGAGGGCAGGGAATCAGGCGGGACGCGGGCCCTGCATGCCTTCCGGTGCACCAGGGAAGCCCCAGTAGTAGTGACCCGCGGTGAGCCCGCCGTCCACCGCCAGCTCCGCTCCCATGCAGTAGCTGCTTTCGTCCGAGGCGAGGAACACGAAGCAGTTGGCAGCCTCCACGGCGCTGCCGACACGGCCCGCTGCATACTGGCGGAATGCCTGGTTCAGGTACTCCACCGGCACGTTCTGCGGATTCGCCATGGGCGTGTTGATGCCACCGGGATGCACCGAGTTGACGCGGACCCCGTGCGGCCCGAACTCCAGCGCGGCGACCTTCGTCATGCCGCGCACGGCGAACTTCGTGCCCACATAGGCGCACAACGAGTTCGCGCCCTCGAACCCGTCGGCGGAGGAATTGTTGACGATCGAGCCACGCTTGCGCGCGACCATGCCGGCACCGACCACCTGCATGCCGAGAAACGTCCCCACCACGTTCACCTCCAGCAGGCGACGCAGGTCGTTGGCGGAGGTCGACAGGAGGTCCTTGAACATCAGTACGCCGGCATTGTTGACCAGCACATCCACGCCACCCCGTCTTGCAGTGAGTTCGGCATCGATCTCGCGCCAACGCCCCTCGTCCGCGACATCATGGTGGTAGGCCACTGCATTCGGGCCCAGCGCGGCCGCGGTGGCCTCGACCTCCGGGAGGATGTCGGTCAGCGCGACGTAGGCGCCTTCCTCGATGAATCGCCGGGCGATCGCCGCGCCCATGCCGCGCGCCGCACCGGTGACGATGGCCACCTTGCCGGCCAGGCGCCCCTGTGCCGTCGCATTCGCTGTCGAGTTCATGGAATGGACCCCCTCCGGATTACGGAACCTTCGGAAATTTCCCGAAATCCTAGTCGATTTGCGTAAGATTGGGAAACCGGGTTACGCAAATGGATGCGGGGTAGATGATGCACCAGACTCGTCGCGAATTCCTCGGTCAGGCGGCCGCCGCGATGGCGGTGGCCGGGGCCCTCCGGAGTGGTGAGGCACAGGCGAGGGAGGCGCGGCGTTTCCCGACCGTCCCCTGGGCACAGGATGAACTCGATGCCCTCGATGCGCTGGGTCTCGCGGCGCTGGTTGCGCGGCGCAAGGTCTCGGCTGCCGAACTGCTGGACCGCGCGCTGCGGCGGGCTGCGGCCATCGCCTCGCTGAACGCCATCACGGTGAACGACGTGTCCGTGGGGGCGCTCGCCGCCGTGGCCGGCAGCGCCTCCGGTCCCTTTGCAGGGGTGCCGTTCCTCCTCAAGGATCTCGCGGTGGAGCTGTACGGCACACGTACCACCAACGGGAGCCGTTTCTTCGCCGACCAGGCGCCGGCCACGCGTGACGGCGAACTGGTGCGACGCTTCAAGGCCGCCGGGTTGGTGATCTTCGGCAAGACTGCCTCGCCGGAACTGGGACTGTCTCCCTCCACGGAGTCCGCCGTGCACGGGGCCACGCGCAATCCCTGGAATCCCGACCATATCGCCGGTGGATCTTCCGGTGGTGCCGCCGTGGCGGTGGCCGCCGGGGTGGTTCCCATGGCCCATGCCAGCGACGGTGGCGGCTCCATCCGCATCCCGGCGGCGTGCTGCGGTCTGTTCGGTCTCAAGCCTTCGCGCGGTCGCGTGCCCTTTCCCAACCGGCATTTCGAGGGATGGGGTGGATTGTCGACGCAATTCGCGGTGACCCGCAGCGTGCGCGACGCCGCCGCGCTGCTCGATGCCGTGGCGGGTCCCGCACCCGGTGCCACGGCACCGGAACGTCCGCCACCGGGCAGTTTCCTGGCCGCCACGCGCGCAAGACCCGGCAAGTTGCGCATCGCCGTCCTGCGCCAACCCTTGAATGGGGGCCCCGTGGATGCCGAGTGCGCCACCGCGCTGGAGAATGCTGCGCGCCTGTGTGCGCGCCTCGGCCACACCGTGGTGGATGCACGTCCGACCATCGACGTGGCCGGTTGGCAGTCCGCCTTCGGCACGCTCGTGGCGGTGGGCATCGCGCGCGCACTCGACGAGCGCGGCAAGGCACTGGGCCGTGCCTGCACCGAGCATGATGTCGAGCCCATGACCTGGTTGATCGCACAGAGCGCGAAGGGTATCGGCGGCAGTGCCTATGCGGCCGCACTCGACATGCGTGACCTGGTCTCGGCGCAGATGGCGGCTTTTCACGAGGACTACGACCTGCTGCTGTCGCCCACCCTTGCCGAGCCACCGCCTCGTCTGGGGGTGCTGGTACTGTCGGCGGACCCCGCTGCATTCGCCGCCCAGGCAACCCGCTTTTCGCCGTACACGTCGCTGGCAAATCTCACCGGCCAGCCGGCCATGTCGCTGCCGCTGCACCGTACCGCCAGCGGCCTGCCGGTGGGGCTGATGTTCCAGGGTCGCTACGGCGAGGATGCACGCCTGCTGACGCTGGCTGCGCAACTCGAACGCGCCCAGGCGGAGGGTTGACGTCATGGAATTGCAAGCGGGTCAGACTGCCCTCGTGACCGGTGCCGGCAGCGGCATCGGTCGTGCGCTTGCCCTGGCCTTCCGCGCCGCAGGGCTGAATGTGGTGGCCACCGACGTGAACGCCGCCGCACTGGAGGCGTTGTCGGCGGAGACCGTGGCCGATGGTGTCTTGGCGAGTTTCCACACCACGCTGCTGGATGTGCGCGATGCGGCCGCGGTCGAGGCGCTGGCGGCAGGCCTCGAGGCGAGTGGCGGGATCGACGTGCTATGCAACAACGCAGGCGTTCTTGTACCGCGTCCGCTGTGGGAGCACGGCGATGCCGAATGGCGCTGGTTGTTCGACGTGAATGTCCACGGCGTGATGAATGGCATCCGCGCTTTCGTGCCACGACTGCTGGCAAGCGGCAGGCCGGCACACATCGTCAACACCTGCTCGATGGGCGGTTTCCTCGCTTCGCCGATGCTCGGCGCGTATGGCGCCACCAAGTTCGCGGTGCGCGCCTTGACCGAATCGCTCCACTACGACTTGCGACTGCGTCAGTCGAAAATCGGCGTTTCGCTGCTGGCGCCCGGCGCGGTGAAGACGGGAATCTTCGACGGTCGCACGGGAGTCACGGCGGCAGATGCAGCCAGCGAGAGTGCCCGCGAGATGATGCGGCAGGGTACGGCAGCCTCGGGCATGGAGCCTGCGGCCCTGGCAGCGCTGGTGCTCGCGGCGATCCGTGCGGATCGTTACTGGATCTTCCCGCACGGCTACATGTTGCCTGCCGTCACCGAGAATGCCGCAGCCGTCGTTGCCATGCAGACGCCGGTCTTCGATTTCGCACGGGCCTGGAAGACGGGGGGCGATTCGCCGTGAGCCAGTCGCAGAGGACACCGCGGCGCGCGCTGCCACGGTTTTCGGCGGCCCTGCTGCTCGCGGTGACCAGCGGCCTGGCGGTGCCGGGGCGCGCTGCGCCGCCAGTGACGCCGCCGATGGTGCAATCCGCCGACGCGTTGCCGCCCGTGGCGGGCAGCCCCGGTGCGCCGACGGGTCAGCAAATCGCTGCGGCGAAGCGCGATCTGTTCACCGCACATCCCTGGCTCGGTTCGGTGATGCGCAAGGCGGCCGATGGCTTCGGCAATGTCTACTCCGCCGCCGTTGCCAACCACATGTACAGCCGCACTTTCGCCCCGGCCATCGACGATGTGCGGCGTCTCACCACCGTGGTCCAGGAAGGTCCACGGACCTGGCTGATCCGCATGCCCTGGGTGAATGTGGCCGTGTTCGAGACGGACGCCGGGTGGGTCCTGGTCGACAGTGGCTACGCGCCTGCCGGTCCGGTGCTGTGCGAGACGCTGCGCCGTCTCAGCCGCAGACCCGTGCACACGATCAGCTTCACCCATCATCATGTCGATCATGGACTCGGTGCCTGGGCCTTGCTCCAGGCGGGCGAAACCCCGGAAATCATCGCCGAGGAGCGGTTCATTACCGAGACCGAACGGGATCTCGCGCTGCAACCGTTCTTCGGGCGGATGAATGGTCAGGCGGATGCCGACCATCCCCGCAGCTGGGCCGATCTCGTGAAGCCGACCCGCACCTTCCGCGAACGGCTCGATATCACCGTGGGCGGCGAGCGCTTCTCGCTGCGGCATGCACGTGGCGAGAGCGAAGACCAGATCTACGTCTGGGTGCCCGACCGCAAGACGGTGGTGGTGGCGGACTACTACCAGGTCTTTCTCCCGAACGCCGGCAATGGACGCCGGCGTCAGCGCCAGCCGGACGAGTGGGCCGTCGCCCTGCGTGACATGGCGGGCCTCGGTGCCGAGACGCTGTTGCCGATGCATGGCCCGGCCGTGCATGGTCAGGCGGACATCGGCGCGCGCCTGTCGGCCCATGCGGCGATGTTCGAGTCGGTGATCCTGCAGGTGAAGACCGGGCTCAACCAGCGCCTGCGCAAGGACCAGATCGTCGATGGCATCCGCCTGCCTCCGGAACTGGCCGCGCGTACTGACCTGCTCGAGTTGTACGTGTCCGCCAAGGACGTGGCGAAGATGGTGCTGCGCCAGTACACCGGATGGTGGGACGGCATTCCCTCGCACTGGTCGCCGGCGCCGTTGGCGGACGAGGCGGCCGCGCTGGCGCGGCTCGCCGGCGGCGCCGGTGCCTTGGCACGCGAAGCGCTGCGCGTGCTGCCGCAGGATCCGGCGCTGGCCGGCAACCTGGCGGACTGGGCGTTTTTCGCGGCACCGCAGGACGCGGAGGTCCTGCGGGCAGCACTGCAGGTCTATCTGGCGCGCCTGCGTGCGGCACCGCCACTGATGGAGGCCACCGTGTACTTCGATCATGCGGCCGAGTTGGCCGCGCGCCTCAGGAACGCGGACGCTGGGACTTGACCCGCAATACCGTGCGGAAGCCGATATGCGAGGTACCGAGGTTCTCGGTACCGGGCTGGCGGGCGGCGGGACGATAGCGGGCACAGAAGTGCTCGCTGCACAGGTAGGAGCCGCCCTTCAGGATGCGTGACGGCTCGCCGGTGGGCTGCCCGGTGACCCGGTAATCGTCGCGGGTCCATTCCCACACGTTGCCAAGCAGGTCGAACAGGCCGAGCTTGTCGGCACCGAAACAGCCGACGGGCGCGGTGCCCGCATAGCCATCCCGCGCCGTGTTGCCTCCGGGAAAATCACCCTGGAACGTGTTGGCGGCAAAGGTGCCATCGGCGTGGCGTGGCGGCTCGATCATGGCGTTGGGTGCTCGCCCGTAACGGGCCGCGCGTTCCCATTCAGCCTCGGTCGGCAGGTCACGTCCCGCCCAGCGCGCGTAGGCCAACGCATCGTCGTAGGTAACGTGAACCACGGGATGATGTTGTCGGCCCTGCAGATTGCTGCCCGGGCCCTCGGGTTGCCGCCAGTGGGCGCCGGGCGTGAAGTGCCACCAGCCCGACTCGGGGGCGGAGGGGTCCCGGGGTGCGCGGAACACTACCGATCCGGGTACCTGAAGCTCCGGCGGTACGCCCTGCACGCCCGCCCAACCGCGTTCCGCTTGCGTGCGGTAACCGGTCGCCCGCACGAAGGCCGCGAACTGCGCGTTCGTGACTTCCGTGCGGTCCATGAAGAAGCCGTTGACCGTCACTTCGCGCCGCGGGCTTTCCTCCGGCAACGCACTGTCGACGCCCATGACGAAGCGACCGGGTGGTACCCAGACGGTATCCGGCGGCGCGGGACAGACCGCGGCCGCAGCTCGCGGCGGCGGCTTGG
>JBJTPC010000126.1:0-6752 GCA_046074905.1 Gammaproteobacteria bacterium | reverse complement strand
TGGCCTTCGGCGGCGGCGAGTGGCAGCCCTTCGTCTGGCGGCTGCGTCGCCCCCCTGCGGGCACGGCGCCGGCACGGCTCATCGTGGTCGAGGGAAGACCCGACGGTACGCTGAGGGTGACGCGCGAGGCCACTCGATCATGAGAGGCCGGCGCGGTTTCACGCTGATCGAGGTTGTGGTCGCGATTGCGATCGTTGCCCTTGGACTGGGGGCGCTCTTCACGGTTTTGGCCAATACCGCCGGCAATGTGGGCAGCCTGCGCGAGCGGACGTTCGCCAGCTGGATCGCCCACAACCGCATCGCCGAAGTGCGTCTTGCCACGACGTTTCCGTCCGTCGACCGTGCCACCGGCGAACTCGAGTATGCGGGGCAACGCTGGAAGTACGAGCAAGTGGTATCGCAGACGGCCGTCGAGGGCCTGCGCCGCATCGACGTGTCGGTGGCACGTCAGGACGCCCCGGTCGGTCCCTACGGTCAGCCGGCGTACGCGGTGACCGTCTCCGGCTTCGTGGGTATCTCCCAGCAGGCATCGCCCCCCTCCACTGCCGGCTGGAGTGGCGTATCGACGGTCTTCGACGGCAACCAGGCCCCCGCTCCCGGTGACGTTCGTCCCCCGGGCTTCCGTGATCCCGGCGACGCCGGCGGTCCGCCCCAGCGACGTCCGAACCTGCCACCGCCCCCGGAGCCGTTCTGATGCGGCGACAGTGCGCAAGCTCCAGGGGGTTCACCTTGATGGAAGTCCTGGTGGCGATGCTGCTCTTCGCCATCATGAGCACGCTTGCCTACGGCTCGTACCGCAACGCGCGGCAGCAGTCCGAGGCGCTGGAGGCGAGTGCGGCCCGGACACGTGAGCTGCAGACCGCGGTGAATCTGTTGGTCATGGACCTGGAGCAACTGATGCCCCGCCCGTCCCGCGAGTTGATCGGTGATGGGCATCGCCCGGCACTGCGCAGTGGCGTCGGCGGTGCGGCATTGGAGTTGACTCGGGGCGGCTATCCGAATGGCGCAGGCCTGCCACGCGGCACCCTGCAGCGCGTGACCTACCGCCTGGAGGGTGCACGACTGCTGCGCGAGTCCACTGCAGTCGTTGACGCCACACCGTCGACGCCCCTGCTCAAGCGGGAGCTGCTCGGCCGGGTACGGGCATTGACCTTCCGCTTCCTGACGCCGACCCGCGTATGGATTGACGCCTGGCCTGCGCCCGACACGCCCCCCGAGCAGATCGGCCACCAGCGTCCCATCGCGGTGGAGTTCATGCTGGAGACCGAGGACTTCGGCAAGATCGTGCGCCTGGTCGAGGTGCCGGGATGAAACGCCCGCACTCCCGAGGATCGCGACGACAGCAGCGTGGCGTGGCGCTGATTGCCGCGGTGCTGCTTGTCGCACTGGCCACGGTTCTCGCGACGCGTATCGGTACTCGCGGGGCCATTGACCAGCGGCGGGCGAGCACCCAGTTGCTGCGGGAACAGGCGTTCCAGGTGGCGCTTGGTGCCGAGGCCTGGGCCGCCGAAATCCTGCGTGAGGACATGCAGCGAGGCCAGTCCGAGGATAGCCTGGCGGAGACCTGGGCGATGCCTATGCCGCCCCTCCCCCTCGAGGGCGGCAGCGTGGAAGGCGGACTTGAAGATGCGCAGGGCCGGTTCAACCTGAACAACCTGGTGGGTCCCGGGGGCCAACCGAACCTGTTCGCGGTGGCGCACCTGCAGCGACTGCTGGCGGCGCTGGAACTCGAGCCGAAATGGGCGCAGTTGATTGTCGACTGGATCGACCCGGACACGGTGCGCAGTTCACCGGATGGCGCCGAGGACAGCGAGTACCTGATGGCGCAACCGCCGTATCGGGCGGCGAATACCTACCTGACCTCCACCACCGAACTGCTGGCGCTGCCCGAGTTCGGCATCGAGCGTTACCGGCGACTGGCACCATACGTGGCGGCACTGCCACATGGGGTGAAACTCAACGTTTGTACGGCGCCGGGTCTGGTCATCGATACGCTCGCGCCGGGATTCCGCGAGTTCTCGGCCGATACCGAGCAATTGGCGAAGAATCGCCAGAAAGGGTGCTTTCCCACCGTGAATGATCTGGCGGTGGCATTTCCTGCAGCGACTTGGGCAGAAGCCAATGCCTTTGTCGAACAACGATCATCATGGTTCCGTCTCTCCACCCGGGTGACGCTTGGCGGTACCGAGGTCACCCTGTACAGTCTCCTCGAGCGCAATGGCATCGGCGGGTCCCGCGCGACCTTGCGCACCTTCGGCACGGATTGAGTCCATGAGCGAAACCTTGTATGTGCGATTGCCGCCGGCGGCGGCACCTGGCGACGGTTTCGCCTGGGTGCTGCTGGCGGCTGATGGCGCCATCGCGGCATCCGGCTCCCGGGTTGCCGGTGATGCTGCCGAGCCGTTGCCTTCGGCACGGCGTGTGGTGGCCTTCGTACCCGGTGCCGAAGTCTCCGTCGCCAGTGCCGAGTTGCCCGCACGCTCGGCAGGGCGCGCCCTCCAACTCGCCCCCTACGCGCTGGAAGAGCAACTCGCCGGTGACATCGAGGACTTGCACTTCGCGGCCGGACCGGTGGATGAGGCCGGCAAGACCCCGTTCGTGGTCTGCGAACGGGCGTCGCTGGATCGTTGGCTGGCAGTCCTGGCGGCAGCCGGCCTCGTCCCCAACGCAGTGGTGCCGGACTTCCTCGCGATTCCGGACAATCCGGGGCATGTGGTGGTCTGGATCGAAGCGGACGAGGTGGCGGTGCGCCATCCGGGGCAATGGCCGCTCCTGCTGGATGCCGATCCCCTCGAGGCAGCGCTTGAAGTCGCCGGTGTCCTCGGCAGCGATGTCTCTCCCCACGTCCTCTGCTATTGCACGCCCGGGCAATACCATGCGCGCGAAACCACGTTGGGAGCCGTGGAGGCGCAGGTTGCTTCCTGGCGGACGCAGTTGCTGGAGGAATCGGGACTCGGCGCACTCGCGGTCAGTGCCCATCATGTCCCGCCCCTCAACCTGCTGCAGGGTACGTACGCCTCCCGGGGTGCCAGCGGTGGCTCGCTGGCGAGATGGCGGATGCCGCTGCTACTGGGTGCCGCGCTGTTGCTTGCCGGCGGCGCCACCTTGTTGATGGAGCACGCCCGGGTGGCGGCCGAGGCGAAACGCCTCGATGGGCTCATCGCCGACGCGGCAAGGCAGGCGATGCCGGATGTCCAGCGCCTGGTGGATCCGCGGCGTCAGGTCGAGGCACGTTTGGCGCAATCGCCCGGTGGCGGCCAGCAGGATAGCGGCTTGCTGTCGATCCTCGAGGCCGTGGCGGCAACCCGCGACGTCGCACCCGGGATGACCATCAACAACCTCAATTACTTCAGCGGCACGGCCGATCTCCAGTTGGAGATTCAGGATCCGAATCTGCTGGAACAGGTCCGCGGCGCTATTGCTGCGCGCGGCCATACCGTTCAGGTCCAGACGATACCCGGCAATGCCGCCGGCGCCGTCAGCGCGCGCATGCGCATCAGCCGTGCAGGAGAAGCGGAATGAGCGTCCTCCCCGAGCGCTGGCTCCAGCCGCTGACCCAATGGTTCTCGGGCTTGCAGCCACGCGAGCAATGGCTGGTCTCCCGCGGCGCCGTGCTGGCCACCACTTTGCTGGTCGCCGGTGCAGGCCTTCAGGGGCAGCAGGCCATCGACCGGGCCCGGGCCGCGGTCGAGCGCAAGCAGGATGACCTGGCGTTCATCATTTCCCACCTCGACGAATTGCAGGCAGCGGCGGGACGGACCCCCGACCTGACCACCCCGTTACCGGCCCTGCTCGAGCAGTCGGCCCGGGATGCCGGCTTGGGTGATGGACTCAAGTCCACGGAGTCCGAGGGCGACACCGTACGCATGAAGTTCGAGGGGGCCGCTTTCGACAGCCTGGTCCTTTGGCTCGCGGCCCTGCAACAGGAACAGGGAATTGCGGTCGGCAATGCGACCATCGACCGGGCGGCCGCGGGAACCGTCGTTGCCACTTTGGTCCTTTCCCGCGGGTGACTTCTCGCCCCAAGCCTGCCGCCTCACCTGCGGTCAAACACCGCGGATGGTGGATTGTCCTGCCGGCGGTGGCCGCCTTCTGCGTGGCGCTTTATTGGCAACTGCCTGCCGCACTCCTGCTGCGCTTGCTCCCCACGCCCCTGCCTGCACCATGGGCGACCACCGCGGAGGGCCTCGTGGTCGATGGCACCCTCTGGTCGGGAACCGCGCGCGGGCTGGTCTTTGCGGGTCAACCGATCGGCAGGGTCCGCTGGCAGATTTCCCCGCTGCAGGGCCTGCTGGCCAAGGCGGAAGGTTCGCTGGAGGTCGTGGCAGACCAGGGATCGCTCGTCACGGCGCTCGCGGTCAATGCGAATGGCGACGGCGCACTGACGGATTTGCGGGTGCAGTGGCCGTTGGCATCGCTGCAGTCGTCGCAGACCCCACCCTGGCGGGGGAAATTGACGGCCACGCTGGACGAAATCGTGTTGCGCGAGGGAAGAGTCGCCTCCTGGACCGGTGTCCTGCGTCTGCAAGCCCTGTCGGCCCCCGGCGGCGGACCGGCACTTGGCGACTTCGAGGCGGTGTGGCCCGCCGGCAGCAATCAAGGCCGGGTGCGGGACCTTGCTGGGCCCGTGGAGTTGCGGGCTGCCCTGCTCCGCGGGAGCGATGGGCGCTATCGGCTCGAGGGAGAGGCAGCGCCGCGGCCGTCGGCCGGCGCCCCCGTACGCGAGGCACTCCTCCTGTTCGGCCCTCCGGACCGGGCGGGCCGGCACGCACTCCGCCTGGAGTTCGGGCTCAGCACACCGCCTTGAGGCCCGGTCGATTCGCCTCGCCACCGCGCGCTCCGGCCGCGTGCGCCTGCACGTGGGCATCGAGTTGCTCCTCGATGCGCCGGAAGACCTCATCCAGGGTATCCGGCAGCGGCAGGTGGGTGATGAGGAAGTGATTACGGTAGGAAACATTGAAGGAACTGCCCGGCGCAATCAGCACATGGCGTGTCTCGAGCAGGTCCATCGCGAACGTCATGTCATCGAACGCGGGCGCTGCCTCTGGCCGCACGCCGATGAACGAGTACATTGCACCCTGCGGCGGTGGCGCCAGTTGCAGGTACTTGCTCCTCGCCACTCCGGCGATGATTGCCGCGCGCGAGGCGTGCAGGCGACCGCCGGGACGGACCAGGTCGCGAATGCTCTGGTAGCCGCCGATGGCCGTTTGCACTGCCCACTGTCCCGGAACATTGGGGCACAACCGCAGCGATGACAGCAGCTCGATGGCCTGCAGATACTCCACCGCGCCCTCGCGGCGGCCGCTGAATACCGCCCAGCCGACACGGTAGCCGCAGGCCCGCCAGATCTTGGAGAGGCCCGACAGCGTGCAGCACAGGGCATCGTGGACCAACGTCGCCATCGGTACGGCCACCGCGCCGTCGTAGGTCATCTCGTCGTAGATCTCGTCCGAGAAGACCACCAGTTGATGACGCTCGGCCAGCCTTGCGATCGCCTCCAGCGTCTCCCGCGGGTACACCGCGCCGGTGGGATTGTTGGGATTGATGACAACCACCGCCCGGGTGCGGGACGTGACCAGCGCTGCCATCTCCTCCGGGTCCGGCACGAAGCCGTTCTCCGGGCGGCAGGGATAGTGGACGGCGCGGCCGCCATTCAGCGTGACTGCGGCCGACCAGAGGGGGTAGTCCGGACTCGGCACCAGGACTTCATCGCCGTCATTGAGCAGTCCGCGCAGGCAGAGGTCGATGAGTTCACTGACGCCGTTGCCGATGAACACGTCCTCCGCGGTGACCTCGCGGACGCCGCGCGCCTGCTGCTGCATCACCACCGCCTCGCGCGCGGGGAAGATGCCCTTCTGATGGCAGTAACCCTCTGCGGCACCGAGATTCTCGATCATCGCCAGTCGCATCGTCTCCGGGGTTCGGAAGCCGAAAGCACCCGGGTTACCGATGTTCAGCGAGATGATTTCGTAGCCCATGCGCTCCATTTCGTGAGCACGACGGGCCAACTTGCCACGGATCTCGTAGCGGACGTTGTTGAGGCTCTGGCTGGCGCGAATCACGGGCTTGGTCATCTTGGTGGCATCTGGCAAACGACGAACAACGGAGAGGATACCCTATGCGCCGCAACCGTCCGGGTCACGCAGAGAGAACGTTGCAGCGCCGAGTGCCGCCGCCAGGGTCGACTCATGAGTGGCGATGAGCAGGGCGGTGCCTGACGCCTGCGCCTGCCGCAAGCGGTCGACCACCCGCCGCCGGTGAGAGGCGCCGAGTGCGCTGGTGGGTTCATCGCAGAGCAGCAGTCGCGGGGCGCTGGCCAGCGCGAGCAGGAGCGCCACGCGCTGGACCTCACCGGCGGAAAGCGCCTCCGGCCGGCGAGCGGCCAGGGCTGCCGGCAGGTCGAGGGCGGCGAACTCGGTCTGGATCCACGCCTCCGACTCGCACCGCTTCGCCACGCCACGCCGCATCAGCACCGCCTGCAGCGAATCGACAATCGCGCGGTGGGGGTTCAGGCCGGTGCGGGCATCCTGAAACACCATCGCCAATCCTGCAGGACCGGGGGGCAGACGGACCCAGTCCGGGCCCACGAGCGAGACCCCAGTGGGGTGTGGCGGCGAGGATCCGACCACCGCGGCGGCGATGCTGTGCAACAGGCTGCTTTTCCCGCTGCCGCTGACACCGGTGAGGATCAGGCACCCGCCCGGCGGCAGTTGCCGACCCGCCAGGGTGAGCAGCGGCACCGTCGTCGCTCG
>JBJTPC010000125.1:0-4790 GCA_046074905.1 Gammaproteobacteria bacterium | reverse complement strand
CCAGGGTCGGGTGCTTCGTCCGGACCCGGTGCCGGAGCGTGGCTACTTCTTCCGGTCCGACCATTTCAACCTCGCCAAGCATGGCGTTCCGGCGCTCTACATCAAGGAGGGTGCCGATCTGCGCGAGGGTGGTGTCCAGCGCGCCGAGGCTATCGATCGCGAATTCACCGTGTCGCGCTATCACAAGCCTGCGGACGAGTACTCGCCGGACTGGGACGTGAGTGGCTCGCTGGAGGACCTCGAGCTGCTGTACCGGGTGGGTCTGCAACTGGCGAAGTCGCGCCTCTGGCCGGCGTGGTACGAGGGCAGCGAGTTTCGCGCCATCCGCGAGCGCAGCAATCAGTTGCGGTTGCGCTGAGCGCGTGTCGGCAGTCGCCCGGACAAGCGCCGGGCGGGGCGGCTGGTGTAGCGGACCAGCTGGAACAGCAGCCATGGCCCGAGCACCAGGCCCCACGCCGGCAGGCGCAGTTTGAGCAAATCGAGGTAGAACGTGCCGAGGAAACTGAGGAGGCCGCTTCCCTCGTAGGACCCTAGCGTGAGGCGCCCCGCCACGAACACGCACAGCGGCAGGCCCACCAGGCCGAACCCGGCGAACCACTTGAACCAGCGCCATTCGCGTTCACGACGCGTTCCGGTGCGCAGCCGGGATATCCAGTGAGCGGGCAACATGGGGTGCAAGGGTACCGCAATACCACCCGGCATATAATCCCCGCATGGACAAAGCCCTTCCGCTTCGCGCTGCCGTCATCGGTGTCGGCTATCTCGGCCGCTTCCACGCCCAGAAGTATGCTGCCATCCCGGGTGTCGACCTGGTCGCCGTGGCCGATCCGGGCCAGTCCGCCCGTGAAGCGGTGGCGCGGGAGACGGGTTCCCGGCCGGTGGCCGACTGGCGTGAACTCCTCGGCCAGGTCGACGTGGTCTCGATTGCGACCCCGACCCCCTTCCATCACGAGGTGGCGCGTGCGTTTCTCGAGCACGGGACACATGTGCTGGTGGAAAAGCCCATCACGACCACGGTCGACGAGGCTCGCGACCTCATCGAGGTGTCCGCCCGTCATGGCCGACTGCTGCAGGTGGGCCATCTGGAGCGTTTCAATCCGGCGGTGCTGGCCCTCGACGGCCTGCTGACCCGGCCGCGATTCCTCGAGAGCCATCGGCTTGCGCCGTTCCGTGCGCGCGGCACGGATGTCAGCGTGGTGCTCGACCTGATGATCCACGACATCGATCTCGTGCAGCATCTGGTGGGACAGCCGATCGCCGAGGTCAGTGCGGTCGGGACCCAGGTCTTTTCCGACGATCTCGACATTGCCAATGCCCGCATCACCTTCGCGGATGGCTGTGTTGCCAACGTCACTGCCAGTCGCGTCAGTCTCAAGATGGAGCGCAAACTGCGGCTGTTCCAGGACGATGCCTATTTCTCGCTGGATCTGCAGCAGAAGATCCTCACCTGCATCCGCAAGCGGCCCGCCGATGACGTTCCCGAAGGGATTGCCCTGGATGGGCAGGGATTGCCGCCGGTCAATATCGACGAGAAGACCTTCGAGCAGGGCGACGCCCTCCGCATGGAGATCGAGGCGTTTCTGCGCAGTGTCCGCGAAGGGTTGCCCGCCGTGGTCAGCGGGGAGGACGGGTTGCGGGCGCTGGAGACGGCGACGCGGATCGCGACGCTGGTGCGGCAGGGAGACTCCGCCGCCTGATTTCCGCGGCCAGCGCGGCCTGTTCACCGGGAGCGACGGGCGCACGTTCGAGTGCCTCGAGGGCGAGGGCAGGAGTGCCGTTGGCCACCGCTGCGGCGGCAAGGCACAGTCCGTCCAGCGGATTCTCGCGGTCTTGCAGGGCGGCGAGGTGTCCGCAATGCAGACTGCCCCGGCGTGCATCGCCCTCCAGCCATGCGAGTGAGCCGGCGAGGAGGTGCAGCACGAGGACTTCGTCGACGGCGCCGCCATCTGCCGCCCGCGCGGGGCGCCCCTGCCGGGCGAGCCAACGCGGGAGCTCCTGCAACCCCCGTTCGTAGGCCGCCACCGCCCGACCACGGTCACCGCGCAACCAGTAGGCGGCGCCGAGATGCTGCCAAGCCTCCGGATTGCCTGCGCCTGCCGTGCTGGAATCGCCCGTCAGGATTGCGGACCCGAGACGCGACACCGCCAGGCGCTCGAGGCGCTCGGCATCACCGAGTGCCCACAGCACCAGGTGCGATTCCCGCCATGCGGCCGCATCACCCAGGGCAGCGGCCTTGGCGAAAGCCGCCAGAGCCGGCTCGTACCTGCCGAGCTCGCGCTCGGTACGACCGAGCGCCAGCCAGGCTTGCGCTTCGGGTGGGAAATCGCGGCGCAGCAGAACAGGACGAATCGCTTTGCGGTAGCCGGTTGCGAAGGTGCGCAGTGCGGTGGCGGCCTCGGCATGGCGGCCCGTACGCGAGGCCTCGCGGCCATCCCGCCATTGCTGGAGAAAGAGGTACTGTCGTTCATTCAGCAGGTAGATCGCGGCCGCCGCGAGATGCAGCATCAACAGCAGGGAGAAGGCAAGCAGTCCGAACCGGTGCCGTCCCTGCGCGACCATTCAGGACTCGAGTGTGCCGATGGCGATGGCGCGGTGGAAGTGCCGGCGGCAGAGCGAGACGTAGCGCTCGTTGCCACCAATCTCCACCTGTGCCCCCTCGCGCTCCACCTGGCCGTCGCCTCCGACCCGGACCACCATGGTCGCCTTGCGGCCGCAATGACAGATGGTCTTGAGTTCCACGAGGTTATCGGCCCAGGCGAGGAGCGCGGCACTGCCGGGGAACAATTCCCCGCGGAAATCCGTGCGCAGGCCGTAGCACAACACCGGGATGTCCAGTTCATCCGCCACACGTCCCAGTTGCCGGACGTGGTCACGCTCCAGGAACTGGGATTCGTCGAGCAGCACGCAGCCCAGCGGGTCACGCGCGTGCTCGGCGGCGATGTCATTGAACAGATCCTGTCCCGGGACGAAGTGACGAGCCTCGCCGCTGATGCCGATTCGCGAATGCACCTTGCCACCGCCGCGGTTGTCCAGCCGGGCGGTATAGACTAGCGTGCGCATGCCGCGTTCGCCGTAGTTGTGGCTCGCCTGGAGCAACGCGGTGCTCTTGCCGGCGTTCATCGTCGAGTAGTAGAAGTAAAGCTTGGCCACGGTGCGCGTGGCCTCAGTACGCGACAATGCCGACGATGGCGCCGGTCATGCAGGACGCGAGCGTGGCGGCAAGCAGGGCGCGGAGCGCGAGATCCGCAAGATCGCCTCGCCGTTCGGGAGCCATTGCCCCGATGCCGCTGATCTGGATGCCGATGCTCGCGAAGTTGGCGAAGCCGCACAGCGCATAAATGGTGATCAGCCGGCTGCGCTCGCTGAGTTCGCCCGCCGGCAGGTCCGCGAGGTTCATGTAGGCGATGAACTCGTTCATCACGGTCTTCACGCCAAGCAGGCTGCCTGCCACGGAAGCTTCGGACCAGGGGATGCCCATCAGCCATGCCAGTGGTGCAAACAGCCAGCCTGCCACGCGCTCCAGCGACAAAGGTTCGCCACCGACCGCCGGCAGCAGCCCCACGGCGCCGTTGACGAGTGCCACGAAGGCAATCAGCACGATCAGGATGGCGAGGATGTTCAGGTAGATGCCGAGGCCATCCGCGGTGCCGCGGCTGATCGCATCCATGGTGCCGTCGTAGATCCGGGGAGCCTTGCCGCCCTCGAGCTCCGAGGAGGTGGTGTCGGGAATCAGCAGGTGCGCGAACAGGATGGAAGCGGGTACGGACATGATGGACTTGATCAGCAGGTGCGTGAGGATGTCGCGGAACTGCTCGCCCAGCATGGCCGCGTAAATCACCATCACCGAGCCGGCGATCGTCGCCATGCCCGCGGTCATCAGGATGAGAAGTTCGTAGCGTGTCATGGTGGCGATGTAGGGCCGCACCAGGAGCGGAGCTTCCACCTGGCCCATGAAGATGTTCGCGGTGGCGCCCAGACCGGCCGGGCCGCGCGTGCCCAGCACCCGTTCGAACACCGCCGAGATACCCCGAACGACCGCCGGGAGGATGCGCCAGTACCACAGGACCGCCGACAGGGCGCTCATCACGATCACCAACGGGAGCACCTGGAAGGCGAAGATGACCACGACGTTGGGATTGGTGACCGCGAAGGGCTTTTCGCCGCCGCCGAGGAACCCGTAGACGAAGGTCGTGCCCATGCGGGTGGCATCGCCGAGCGCGCCAACGGCCTGGTTGACCACCGCGAATCCGTCACTGATCACCGGTACCTTGAGCAGCAGGATGCAGATGGCGAACTGGAGTACCACGGCACCGGCCACCAGCGGCCAGCGGATGCCGCGCCGATTGGTGCTGAAAGGCAAGGTGAGCGCGATGAAAGCGGCGAGGCCCAACAGGGCCTGTAGGTAAAGCATCCAGTTCATCGACATCTCCCCCGTGGCGGTATTCCGTGTCTCTTGTTCAGATCAGCTTGATCTCGCGCAGACGCTCCTGCAGGTACTCGTCCGCGGTGATGGGGACCGGATTGCGGTCCGGGTGCGTGGCATCCACGCACGAAGGCAGGGTCCGGATGGTGAAGTCCGGATTGAAGTGCAGGAAGAACGGCAGCGACCAGCGGGCGTGGCTCGCACGCTCCGGCGCCGGATTCACCACGCGATGGGTGGTTGACGGCAGGCGATGGTTGGTCAGGCGCTGCAGCATGTCGCCGATGTTCACCACGAGGCAATGCGGCGGCGGCTTGATGTCCAGCCAGCGACCGTCACGGTCCAGCACCTGCAGTCCGGCCTCTTCGGC
>JBJTPC010000124.1:0-3308 GCA_046074905.1 Gammaproteobacteria bacterium | reverse complement strand
CCGAGTCCGGGATGCCGGCCTTGAGCGTAGCCTGGCGGGCCGGGGCCTGCCCCTGGCCGGCCGGCAGCACGCAGCCCATCACGACCTCGTCGACCAGCGCCGGGTCGAGGCCGCTGGCGGCCAGCGCGCCACCGATCGCGGCGGCGCCGAGTTGCGGCGCCGTGGCGCCGGAAAACACGCCCTGGAAGGCGCCGATGGGTGTGCGCTTGGCGGCGAGGATGACGACGGAGTCGGTGCTCATGGGGAATTCCTCTGGTTGAATCGCTGAAGCCTATTTGTGCAGTGCAAAAATTTCAAGTCGGGGGCGGCGCGACCGGGGCGCTCAGGCCCGCGTCGAACAGCGCGAAGAAGCGTGTCGCGATCTCGCTCGGCGTGAGCGCCGCATCCTCGCGATGCCAATGGGTAATCCAGTTCAGCGCGCCGGCGAGGGCGAAGGCCACCATTTTCGGGTCATGATCGCGGAACGACCCTTCCTCGATGCCCTCGCGCACGAGGCGCCGGATGCCCTGGTCGATATCCGACTTCGCCTGCTTGATGGCCTGACTCATCTGCGGTCCGAGATCCTGGTCCTCGGCGCGCACCATGCACCAGCCGAACTCCGAGGTAATCGCGCCGATGTATCCCTGCACGAGGGCCTCCAGCCGTTCACGGGCGCTTCGGGCACCCTCCGGCGGCTGGCGGAGAGCCTCGAGGATCCGTTCCACGCCCAACCGGAAGCACTCGAACAGGATCTCCTCCTTGTTCTCGACGTAGCGGTAGAGGGTCGGTTTGGTGACGTTCAAGGCCGTGGCAAGGTCGTCCAGTGACGTCCGGTGGTAGCCACGTTCACGGAACAGCCGCGCCGCGGCGCGGATCACCGCCTCGCGCTTGACGCTGCGGTCGCGGGCACGGTCACCGGTCGGCTTCCAGGGCGATTCTGCGGCGGGGTCGCGGGGAGGGGTGGTCATGCGAGGGTCCGATGGGAATGCGAGGGTCGCTTTGACTTGAGGTTGACCGCAAGTATACTCCCAAGTAATCACGTTACTGGTCAGTAACTTCCACCCTCGAGACTGCCATGTCCGCATCCCCTGCTGCCGTTTCCCGCGACGACGTTCCCCAGCGCGAGGGCGTGCCGCTGCGCTTCGTCAGCGCCGCCTCGCTGTTCGACGGTCATGACGCCGCAATCAACATCATCCGCCGCCTGCTGCAGCAGCATGGCGCCGAGGTGGTCCATCTCGGGCACAACCGCTAGGTGGCGGAAATCGTCCGCGCGGCGATCCAGGAGAATGCGGATGGCATCGCGGTGTCCTCCTACCAGGGCGGACACAACGAGTATTTCAAGTACATGGTCGACATGCTCCGCGAGGCCGGTGCCGGTCATATCCGCGTGGTGGTCGGCGGCGGCGGTACCATCGCCCCCGACGAAATCGCCATGCTCGAAGCCCACGGCGTCGAGAAGATCTACACCCCGGACGACGGTCTGCGGCTGGGCCTCAACGGCATGATCGAGGATGTCTTCGCGCGCGTCCGTGCCTGGCCGAAGCCTGCCTACGGCGCGGAGGCAATCGCTGCCGAGGATCAGCGCTCGCTGGGCCGGGCCATCTCGGTCCTCGAGGAAGGCGACGGTGCCGCCGTCGAGGCGCTGCGGGCGGTGGCCGCGCGTACCCTGAACCGTCCCCCGGTGATCGGCATCACGGGGACCGGCGGTGCCGGCAAGAGTTCGTTGACGGACGAATTGCTGAACCGGCTGGTGCGTTTTTTCCCGGACCGTCGCATCGCCGTGCTGGCCATGGACCCGACGCGCCGCCGCTCGGGCGGTGCCCTGCTCGGCGACCGCATCCGCATGAACGCGCTGAGTGCCCCGCAGGTTTTCATGCGTTCCCTCGCGACGCGCCGTGCCCACCTGGCCACCAGCGCGGTGTTGAAGGACTGCATCCAACTGATGAAGTGCGCCGGATTCGACCTCGTGGTGGTCGAGACGGCCGGTATCGGCCAGAGCGATACCGAGATCGTCGACCAGGTCGACCTGTCGATGTATGTCATGACCAGCGAGTTCGGTGCGCCGAGCCAACTCGAGAAGATCGACATGATCGACTTCGCCGACTTCGTGGTACTCAACAAGTTCGAGAAGCGTGGTGCGGAAGATGCGCTCCGCGATGTGCGCAAGCAGTGGAAGCGCAATCATCCGGACCGCTTCGGCCTGCCGGACGACGAGGTACCGGTGTTCCCCACCATCGCCAGCCAGTTCAACGATGGCGGCGTCAACCGGCTGTTCGCCGCGGTGATGGCGCGGCTCGACGGCCAGTGGGGTGCGGTGCGCCCGTGGAAGGTCGAGGGCCTCGCGCCGCTCACGCTGCCGAAGCGCGCGGCGCTGGTGCCGGGTGACCGTGTCCGCTACCTCGCGGAGATCGCGCAGTCCGGACGACGGGTGCACCAGCGGGTGGAGCAGGCGGCTGCCGCGGCCACCCGGGCGCAGGGGCTGTGGGAGACCCTGGGTACGCTGCAGGACGCGCAGCGGCCGGAGGCACTGGAGCCGTATCCGCAGGTGGCGCTGGATGCCCTCGATTCTCCCGTCCTCGCCATCCGGCGCGCCTACAACACGGCCCTCGAGGGGATTGGTCCGGAGGGGATCAAGCTGCTGAAGGCCTGGCCCGAGCGCGCACGCGCCGCCACGGAAGAGCAGTACACCTATCTGGTTCGCGGCAAGCCCGTGCAGGGCGAGAACTACACCACGACGCTGAGCCATCAGCGCGTGCCGAAACTGGCCGTGCCGAAGTTCCGCGGCTGGGGTGACTTGCTTGTGTTCCTCGCCAACGAGAACCTGCCGGGCGCCTATCCCTACACGGCGGGCGTCTATCCCTACCGCCGCGAGGAGGAGGACCCGATCCGCATGTTCGCGGGCGAGGGCATGCCGGAGCGCACCAACCGACGCTTCCACCTGCTGGCCGCCGGCTCGAAGGCGAAGCGCCTTTCCACCGCCTTCGACAGCACCACGCTGTACGGCGAGGATCCGGATACCCGCCCGGATATCTACGGTCGCATCGGCAACTCGGGCGTGTCCATTGCCACGCTCGACGACATGAAGCGGCTGTATTCCGGCTTCGATTTGTGCGCGCCGACGACCTCCGTGTCGATGACCATCAACGGGCCGGCACCGATGATCCTGGCGATGTTCATGAACACCGCCATCGACCAGCAGGTGGAGCGCCACCTGCGCGAGTCGGGACAGTGGGCTGCCGCGGAGCAGCGCATTGCCGGATTGCTCGCCGGGGACGTGCCGCGGTACCGCGGCGAGTTGCCGGAGACCAACGACGGTTACGGTCTCGGCC
>JBJTPC010000123.1:0-8422 GCA_046074905.1 Gammaproteobacteria bacterium | reverse complement strand
CAGGACCACGGGAGCTCCGGCCAGGGCCACCGCCAACTGCGCGAATGCACCCCATGCATCACCACCGCGCGCGCCCTTGACGATCAGGTCCGTCTGGTGAGCGAACTGCAGCATCTGGTACAGCCTGGCCCGCTCGCGCCCCAAACGTCTGGCGGCCTGCGCCAGGGCACGCTGGCGGCGCGGGCCACCCCGCCAGGTGCGCATGGGCGCACCGCGATCGGCCGCCGGGTTGAACTGCAGGATCGCGCGCACTTCCTCGGCGAGCGTCCACAACACCAGCGTTGGCTCCTCACCCTCGCCGCGCAGGCCCTCGAGCACGCGCAACGCACGCGCAGGCTCACCGGAAAGTACCGCCTCGCCCAACTGCAGCAAGGTGAACCGCGCACTCCGCGCAACGGATTCGGCCACCTCGTCGACGGAGAGCGGTCGCAGGGCTTCGCCGGGCGCCGCCTCGCCAAGCACGAGCGCCAGGCGGGAGATTTCCTGATGGGCCGCGACGAGATTGCCCTCGCAGCGCTCGGCCAGCAACTCGGCCGCGCCCTCCTCCGGTGCCAGCCCCTGCCGACGGAGACGCTGGGTAATCCAGGCAGGCAGGCGCTCGGTCGGGACCGCTTCCACCTCGACGAACACCGCCTGGTCGTCGAACGCCTTGACCCAGGCGGACTTGCGCTCTGCCCAGTCAAGCCCCTCGGTGATTACCAGAATCAGGAAATCCGGGGTGGGCTGGGCGGCAAGCTGTGCCAGGATGCGCGCGCCCTCCACTCCCGGCTTGGGCGTCGGCAGGCGGATTTCCAGCAGGCGGCGGTCAGCGAACAGGGACATGGACTGCGTTTCCTGAAGCACCGCTCCCCAGTCGAAGCCACGCTCGACCACGAATACGTCCCGGCCAGTGAAACCGCGCGCGCGCGCTGCGGCGCGGATGGCATCCGTGGCTTCCTCGACCAGCAAGGGCTCGCTGCCGGCGACGAGATAGGCATGCCCGAGCGACCGATCGAGGTCGCGGCCGAGGGCTTCCGGTGGCAATCTCATGAGTACAGTTTGCCATTCCCGGCGGCGGGCCGCGCCCTGATTCATCCTCCGCCAACGTGATATCTTTCGCGCCGTGCGCTCCCTGACCCATCGCCGCTGGACCCTCTTGCTCAGCCTGGCCCTGATCGGCTGGCTCTGGCTGGCGGTTGTCCACGTCCATCACGATGACAGCCACGGGCGGGTCGGCGCGCATCCGACCTGCGACCTCTGTGCCGGGGTCGACCGCAGCGCACCGCCGCCGGTGAACGCGGCGGCGGTCCTGACGCTGCCGGCGCACCGCCCCGCGGTGGCGGCACCGACCATCATC
Source organism: Gammaproteobacteria bacterium (assembly GCA_046074905.1). Taxonomy (GTDB): domain Bacteria; phylum Pseudomonadota; class Gammaproteobacteria; order Steroidobacterales; family Steroidobacteraceae; genus CAIOHZ01. The sequence continues at coordinate 7,086 of JBJTPC010000123.1, read as the reverse complement.
CACCTGCCCGTCGAACTCGTCCACGCCTATTCCTCGCAGGCTCCGCCCTCGGCCTGAGTGCACGTGAATGCCCCCCTTCCGGGGTGCGCGCCGTTGTTCTCATCGCCAAGGGATACCCATGTACCGTCCGTTCGTTGCGCCTTTCGGGGCGCTGTTGCTGATTTCCCCCGCCTTCGCCGCCGCACAGCATGCCGATGACGAGATCGTCGTCACCGCCACCGCCCTCCGTGAAACATCCCTCGAGGTGGCACAGCCGACTACCGTTCTCCTGGGTCGCGACCTGCGTCAGGCGCCTGGAGGCAGCCTCGGTGAATCCGTGAGCCGGACCCCCGGTGTCACCGGTTCGTATTTCGGTGCCGCAGCCAGTCGCCCGATCATCCGCGGGCAGTCCGGTGAGCGTGTCCTCATGCTCGAGGATGGTGCCGATGCGCTCGATGCCTCGGCCCTCTCCGCCGACCACGCGGTGAGTGTCGATGCCTTCGGGGTCGACCAGATCGAGATCCTCAAGGGTCCCGCCACCCTGCTTTACGGCAATGGTGCGGTGGGCGGCCTCGTGAACGTCGTGACCCATCGGGTTCCCGTGACTGCGGTCGACGCTCCCTCCGGGGCGGCCGAGTTGCGCGGCGACACGGCGCTGGCCGAGCGCTCGCTGTCGTTACGGCTCGATGGGGGCCTCGCACTCGGCGACGACCACAGCCTGGCCTTCCATCTTGATGGCTTCGACCGTGACCACGGCAATCTGGTCATCCCGGGCCTCGCGCTCACGCCGACCTTGCGCGAAAGCCTTGCTGCCGAGGGTGTCACCGACACCACCCGTGACCGCTTGCCCAACAGCGCCAGCACCGCCCGAGGCGGTGCCTTCGGGGTCTCGTGGATTGCCCCCCGCGGCTATCTCGGTGTGGCCATCAGCCGCTACGAGACCCTCTACGGCATCCCCGGACCGGCCGAGGAGGAGGGTGAGGCAGGAACCACCGCGGCGACCCAGTGGCTGGTCGAGGCAGGACCCGCCATCGACCTCGCCCAGACGCGTCTCGACTGGCGCGGCGAGTGGCGTCCAGAAGCGGGTCCCTTCCAGGCACTGCGGCTGCGCGGCGCGAGCAACCGCTACCGCCACGCCGAGACGGAACCGGATGGCGCCATCGGCACGCGTTTCGACAACCGGGCCCATGACGTGCGACTCCTCGCCGACCACGAGCACGACTCATGGCGCGGCACCGTCGGCGTGCAATGGCGCGACACCGATCTCGCGGCAGCCGGCGAGGAAGCGTTTGTTCCGCCATCGCGTACCCGCAACCTGGCCGCTTTCGCTTTCCAGGAAATCGATCTGGGAAGCAGCACCGTGGAGGTCGGCGCACGGGTGGAACGCCAGAAACTCGCGGTCGCCGGCGGGGAGCGGAGCGAAACCGCCGTCGGCCTGGCGGCCGGTTGGCTATGGCAGTGGACCGAGAATCTGCGCTGGTCGTTGCAGGCCACCCGCTCGCAGCGACTGCCCGGCGCGACCGAGCTGTACGCCGCCGGCCCCCATGCGGCGGTGGGTCGCTACGAGGTTGGCGATGCGACACTCGGTCGCGAAACCGCGCGGACGGTCGATATCACGCTGCGCGGAGCCAACGCCGATCTCACCTCGAGCTGGAGCGTCGGCCTGTTCGCACAGGACTTCCGCGACTACCTCTACCTGCAACCCGCGGGCGTGGTCACGGACGGGTTGCCGGAATTCCGCTACCGGCAGGGTGATGCCCGCTTCACCGGCCTCGAGGTGGAGTGGCGCCATCTGCTGCGTTCCGGCACTGCCTCCCGCGCCAAGTGGGAACTCCGCCTCGCCGGCGATACCGTCCGCGGCACATTGCGCAACGGCGGTCCCCTGCCGCAGATGCCGCCAGCGCGCCTGATGGCCGGGCTGGAGCGAAGCAGTGGCGCCTGGAACGCGCGGCTGGACCTCCACTGGACCGCGGCACAGGGACGGGTCGCAGCGGCCGAATCCCCGACCCAGGGTGGCCTGGCCCTCGACCTCGCTGTCGATTGGACCGGCAACTGGCGCGGCGTGGCGGTGAGCGCCTTCCTGAAGGGCAGCAACCTGCTGGATCGCGACCTGCGCCGGCACGTCTCGCCCCTCAAGGACTACGTGCCGCTGCCCGGCCGTGGCCTCGCGGCAGGTCTGCGACTCGGGTTTTAGCGGCCGGGAACCGGCGGCGGCTTTCATCGGTCACAATGCGAAGATGAATGCCGTCGCCGTCCACGATCTGCGCTATGCCTGGCCCGGTCACCCGCCGGTCCTCGACATTCCCCGCCTCGAGATTGCCGCAGGGGAACAGGTGTTCCTGCGTGGTCCGAGCGGCAGCGGCAAGAGCACGTTGCTGGGCCTGATCGGCGGTGTCCTCGTGCCGCAAGCCGGCAGCGTCAGGCTGTTCGGGGAGGATTTAGGCCAGTTGCGGGCGTCGGCGCGCGACCACTTCCGCGCCGACCATCTGGGCTTCATCTTCCAGTGGTTCAATCTCGTGCCCTATCTGACGGTGCTCGACAACGTGCTGTTGCCGACCCTGTTCAGTCGCCTGCGCCGGGAGCGCGCCGGTGCGGATCCGGCGGCGGAGGCGCGCCGCCTGCTGGGGGCGCTGGGCCTGGGTGAGCCGGGTCTGCTGTCCCGCCCGGTCACCGCCTTGTCCATCGGCCAGCAGCAACGCGTGGCGGCGGCGCGCGCGCTGCTCGGTCGCCCCCGCCTGCTCATCGCCGACGAACCGACCAGTTCGCTCGACCACGACGCGCGGACCGCCTTTCTCGACCTGTTGCTGCAGGAGGCGGCCGCTGCGGGAGCCGCGGTGCTCTTCGTCAGCCACGACCTCACGCTCGCGCCGCGCTTCGGTCGCTCGGTCGCCTTGGTCGACATCAACCGCGTCGGTTCGCCCGGCGTGGACGGAGTTACCGCTTGAGCGCCCTGGTGAAATTGGCGGCACGCAGCCTGTGGAACCGTCGCGGCACGGCGAGCCTGACGGTGTTCGCCATCGCGGTCAGCGTCGCGCTCCTGCTCGGGGTGCAGCAATTGCGGAGCGAGGCCCGCGAAAGTTTCGCCAACACCATTTCCGGCACCGACCTCGTGGTCGGAGCGCGCAGCGGCCCCCTGAACCTGCTGCTCTACGCCGTGTTCCGCGTCGGCGATGCCACCACCAACATCAGCTGGGATACCTACCAGAAGGTCGCGCGCCACCGGGATGTCGCCTGGACCATCCCGCTCTCGCTGGGTGATTCGCACCGCGGCTACCGCGTGCTCGGCACCACTGGCGATTACTTCGTTCACTATCGCTTCGGCCGACGCCAGCCGCTGCGTTTTGCCGCGGGCGGGCCGTTCGGGGATGCGCACGGGGTCGTGATCGGTGCCGCCGTCGCCCGCGAGCTCGGCTATCGCCTCGGCGACCGACTGGTGATTGCCCATGGCATCGGCGAGGTCAGCTTCGCCGCGCACGAACATCACGCGATGCGCCTGGTGGGCATCCTCGCGCCGACCGGCACGCCGGTCGACCGGACGGTGCATGTCTCGCTCGAGGCGCTCGAGGAGGCGCACCGCCCTGCCGACGAGCCGGCACACCCGGCGGAAGACGACCACGACCACGCGGCCCATGCGCCGGTCACGCCGACGGCCATTACCGCTTTTCTGGTGGGCATGAAGGAACGCAGCACGCTTTTCGTGATGCAGCAGGCCTTGAACAACTACCGTGGCGAGGCAGTCACTGCGGTGATTCCCGGCGTGGCGCTCACCCAGCTCTGGCAACTGGTCGGCGTCGCCGATACCGCGCTGCTGGTGGTTTCGGGGTTCGTGCTGCTGGCCGGACTGCTGGGCATGCTCGCGGCCCTGCTGACCAGCCTCGGTGAACGCCGGCGCGAAATGGCCATCCTGCGCAGTGTCGGTGCCCGACCGACCCAGGTGTTCGGCTTGCTGGTCAGCGAGGCCACCACGCTGGCAGCGCTCGGCGCGGCCATGGGCCTCGCCCTCCTGCAGGCGGGCTACGCGGTCCTGCGGCCCTGGCTGGAGAGTCGCTACGGCGTGGTGCTGCCACTCGGCGCGCCATCAACGGTCGAATGGCTGCTGCTGGCCGGAGTCGTCCTCGCGGGCACGCTGATCGGCCTCGTTCCTGCCTGGCGGGCCTACCGCCTGTCGCTGGCGGACGGCCTGGTGGTCCGCGTCTGAATCCGCCTCGCGCTAGACTGTGCCCATGAAAAACGCCCTGCTGTTCCTGATCGCCTGCCTCGCCCTCGCCGCCACCGGAGCTGCCGACGCGGCCACCCCGAAAAAGCCGGCCAGCGCCCCGCCGGCCGTCGGCGCTCCGCTGCCGCCGCCGCTCCAGGCACCGGCGGACGAGGCACGCGTCCTCGAACTGGAATGGGAGGAGCTCCTGCCCGAAGACCGGCGCAAGGACTACAACGCCGGTCCACCCGCGGCCACCCACGACTACCTCTCCGGTGAGGGCGGCCTGGCCGCGCAGCAGGTGATGGATTTCACCGTGAACCCGAAGCTCGATGGCCAGATGGTCAAGCTGCCGGGATTCATCGTGCCCCTGGAACTGGATGATGCCGGCAAAGTCACCGAGTTCTTCCTCGTCCCCTACTTCGGCGCCTGTATCCACGTCCCGCCACCGCCGGCGAACCAGATGGTCTACGTGACCTTGAAGCAGGGCATCCAGCTCGATTCCATGTACGCCGCTTTCTGGGTAACCGGTCGCATGACCGCCAAGGGCAAGAGCACTCGCCTCGGTGCGGCCGCCTATGGCATCGCCGCCACCCGCCTCGACGAGTACAAGTACTAGCGCCTGCGCCGCGCCGGTGACGTGCCGGCTCCCGCATCTCAAGCGAGGTTGACGGGAGCCCCGCGTGCGGTCGCCAGCGAGGCGCGCAGCGCGGCCTCCCATTCGTCGATGGCCGCCGCCAGCCCCGTCTCGTCCGCGCCGGGCAGGAACATCACCTCGAGGCGGCTGTCGAGGCGCCACGGTGTTTCCGCAGCGCCGATACCCCCCGCGTGCAACTGCAGGGCCCACCACGCATGGCCGCCGGTGCGCATCACGCCTTTGGCGCGCTCGACCCTCACGGTACCGGTTTCCATCCGTGCGACCTGCCGCTCGAGGAAACGCAACAGCGGCAAGCGAGCGAATTGCTGCTCCGCGCCGAACAGCCAGGACACCCCGACGCGACCGAGCCGGCGGGTCAGGCGACGGACTCCCGTACCCTCGGACCAGACCAGCGAAGTGACCTCATCGCCGTCGCCATGGTGATGTGCAGCCGCCGCGTGCAGTGCCGGACGGACGGGCAAAACGGCACCTCGACCCTGCCCGGGTGTCCGCGGCATCAGCGCCTCGACCGGCAAGGCGCCGTCCACCATCTCGCCACTCCAGCGTTTCGCCGGAAAGCAGGCCTCCACCAGGCTGTGAAAAGCCGCGCGCTGGGCGGGGGTGGCAAGGTCGGCCTTGGAAAGCACCGCCACATCGGCCACCTCGAACTGGTCCCGCTCGATGGAGCGCTCCGGCGGCTCGCGACCCTCGGCCAGCGCCGCGTCAACCGCCTGCCACTCCGCCCAGAGGCGTTCGGCACGCAGTCCGTCGAGCAGGCAGACGATACCCGCCAGCCGCAAGTGGCCCCGCGCCTCATGCTGCAGGAGTTCCTCGGCGATCGCCGCGGGGTGGCCGATGCCGCTCGGCTCGATCAGCAGACGCACCGGCGGCTGCTCCCGCACCAGTTGCACGAGCGTGCGCGTGAAGTCGAGCTCGCCGGCACAGCACAGGCAGCCGCCGGGCACCAGGCGCACGTCGTAGGCCCCCCTCGCTGCGGCAGCAAGCGTCAGGGCATCGATGCCGGTCTCGGTGAACTCGTTGAGAATCACTGCCCAGCGCTCGTCCTCCCCCTTGTGGGCGAGCAGGTGACCGATGACCGTGGTCTTGCCGACGCCCAACGGGCCGGTGATCACATGGACGGGAAACGGCGGCACCATCAGCGGAAGTCGGGCCCGAACGCGTAGGACCCGCCACGCTCCAGCGCCCGGCGATAGGCGGGCCGGCACTGCACGCGGTCGACGAAGGCTTGCAGGGCCGGATATCCGCCAAGCCCCTGTCGCGCGGCCATCGCCTCCAGCGGGAACGAAAGCATGATGTCGGCACCGGTGAGTTGATCGCCGCAGAACCACTCACGGCCGGCCAGCGACTGCTCCATGAAGTCCAGGTGCAGCTTGAGGCCAGGCTCGATGAACGTCGACATCACCTTGCCGACGATGCCACGGGCGATGGGCCGGGCAAAGAACGGCATGGGCGATTCGAGGATCCGTGCGAATACCAGCTTGAACAGCAAGGGCGTCATCGCCGAGCCCTCGGCGAAATGCAGCCAGTAGGTGAACTCGCGCGCGGTCGGCGTTCCGGCGGCAGGCCGCAGCCGTCCGGCACCATGGACCTCGAGCAAGTACTCGATGATGGCGCCGGTCTCGGCGACGGTCACCCCACCGTCCGTCAGCACCGGCGACTTGCCGAGCGGATGGATTGCGCGCAGTGCCGCGGGCGCGCGCATGGTGACGGGGTCACGCTCGTAGTGCTGCACCTCGTACGGCAGTCCCAGCTCCTCGAGCAGCCACAGGATGCGCTGCGAGCGCGAGTTGTTCAGGTGGTGGACAGTCAGCATCGCCGGCACTCCCGTCAGCGCTTCAACGTGGCATCGTAGAAGGCGTCGAGGTCGCGTTTCATCTGCACCATCGACTCGGGGTGCAGGTACATCATGTGCCCGGAAGCGTAGTACTTCATGGCGATGCGTTGCTGCACGCTGGCCGGCGCGTTGAGATGCGTCATCATCCACTCGGCACCGTAAAACGGCGTGGCGAGATCCAGATAGCCGTTCAGCACCAGGACCTGCAGTGACGGGTTCTGTACCAGGGCCCGTCCAAGATCCGGCGAGGTATTGACCATCTGCTGTGTGTAACCCGGCTGCTCATGCGACCACTTCCACTTCGACCCGACGGCATAGTTAGTGGTGCGGTAGGTACGACCCTCGCCGAACTTCAGGGTGCGGTGGTAATAGTCGAGGAAAGCGGCGGCGAAGGCGCCGCTGATGGCACTGGCTTGCGGA
>JBJTPC010000122.1:0-3871 GCA_046074905.1 Gammaproteobacteria bacterium | reverse complement strand
CGACGGATGCTCGCGGAGATGGAGCGACGCGCGGCAGCAGGCACCACCCTGATCCTGGCGGTCCACCACGCCGGCGACGTGCCGGGCGTGGTGAAGCGCCAGTTGGTGCTGCGCGGCGGTAAGGCCTACTTCTCGCCGTTGAGGTAACGATCGATCTCGCGGTGGTAGTGGCGGATGCGGCCTTCCTGCTCGCACCACAACGGACCCCGGAAACCGCGCGACTTGAGGCCCTTCTGCACCGCCGCCACCAACTCGACGTCCTGGTTGAGCACTTCACCGAGGTCGCACATCTTGTCGGCACTGTAGCGCTTCAGCGGCGGCCGGACTGCCCCGGTGACATCCGTGTCCTTCGGCAGGCCCATCCAGCCCGGCACGAAGTAATGCGGGTCGGCGACATGGCGGAACATGATCATGTTGTCGTAGAAGTAGCGCTCCGGATCCGTCGGGTGCGGCACGAAGCGCATGATGAACACGCCCTCGGGATGCATGCCGATCTGCACGTTCGGGAAGAACCCGGTAGCCCAGCTGTCGGTCAGCTGGCTGTCGGTGAACTTCTCGTAGTGCGTGAGACCGAGGCGCTCGGCCCGGTCCCGCTTGGCCTGCATTACCGCACGACGAACCCCGGCAGCATCACCGGTGTAGGTGGCAGGATCCATGCCGGCTTCCGCCATCATGTATTGCAGGCCCGGGTTCACCGAAGCGTCGGGAAAACGATGGCTCGCCGTGCAGATCGGCACGATCATGCGGGTGAACCCGTTGGGATAGCAGTCGATCTGCGAGAAGTCCTCCATCACGCCCTGCGTCTGCGGATGGATGTGCGGGAGGTGGTAGGTCTCGTAGAACGCATCGACTCCCGTCTTCCAGTTGGCGAGCCACTCGGTGCTCACGTGGTGGACGACGTTCATCTTCTCGATTTCGTAGTTCTCGATGTAGCCCGGCGGCAGGCCGATCCACTCCTTGAGCGGCGGTGCCTTGCCGTCCATGTTCACGAAGATCAGGCCGCCGATGGTGTCGCAACGGACCTCCTTGAGGCCCGGGCGGTGCTTGACCAGCGAGGGATGGAAGGTCTGCTCGTCGGTGATGCACTTGAGATGGCCGTCCGTGCCGAACTGCCAGCCGTGGAACGGGCAGGTGAACTTGTCCACCGAGCCCTGCGTATTGAGGGCCACCAGGTTCGCGCGATGGGGGCAGACGTTGTAGAACGCCTTGATGCCGCCGTCTTCCTGGCGCACCACGAGGAAACTCTCGTGGCCGTGCTCGTGGACAACGTAGTCCCCCGGTTCCTTGATGTCGGGGGTGACGCCCACCAGCAGCCACACGCGCGGCCAGAGGTGCGTCCATTCCTTCTGCATGAACTCGCGCGAGTAATAGCGGGTCGGATCGGGGACATCGAGGCCGTCGTCGGCGGGCGGGCGCTTGGCGTCGAGCGCGCCGGCGGGAGCGTCGGGGTTGAGCACGATCGGGTTCTGGTAGTCGTACATGGCTCTCTCCGCAGGTCGTCAGGCGTTGGGAATGGGCGTGAACGGGCAGGTGGGCTCACGCTCCACCAGGTCGAGCACGAAGCTCAGCTTGGCCATGCCGGAAATGACCGCCATGACCACGCCAAGTTCCAGGATCTCGGCTTCGCTGAAATGGGCCCGCAGGCGGGTGAGCAGCACCGCATCCACGTGCCCATGCTGGTTTGTCATCTTCACCTGGTCGGTGTAGGCGAGCACCGCCTTCTCGGCCTCGGTGAAGGGACCGGTCTCGTACCGGTCCATCGCATCGATTTGCTCCTGCGTGATGCCGGCGGCGAGCGCGCCCGGCACATTCTGCTTGTTGCAGGTCCGGCAGCCGTGCTCCAGCGACAACCGCAGGCGGGCAAGCTGCTTGTAGCGTTGCTCGACGCGACCGCCGAAGAACAGCGGCATGTAGAACTGTCCCATCACGAACTGCAGCAGTTCGGGGGCCTGGGCGAACACCTCGACGAAGGTAGCGTCGCCGGTCAGGCCCTGCAGGGTTTCCCAGGCCGGGCGCCAATCGCCCAGCGACTCCGGTGGAACACGCGAGAGCAGGGTGGTCGTCATCGTTGCCTCCACTGTGGACCAGCCATCAGGTGTCCATCAACCCGAAGACGCCGATGGCTGCGACGTTGCGGTTCGGGATGCCACCGAGATTGTGCGTCAATCCGATGGCGGGTGGTTTGCCGTGGCGACCCAGCTGGCGATCGCCGGCGCGACCGAGCAGCTGCAGGTAGGTTTCGTAGGCCATGCGCAGTCCGGAGGCCCCCACGGGGTGACCGAAGCACTTGAGGCCGCCATCCACCTGGCAAGGCTTGGCACCGTCACGGTCGTAACGACCATCGAGAATGTCGAACACTGCCCGGCCCTCGGCCGAGAAGCCGAGATCCTCCATCAACACCAGTTCGGTGATCGAGAAGCAGTCATGCACCTCGAACAGGTCGATGTCCTCGGGTCCGCGAATGCCGGCCTCGGCATAGGCGCGGGCTGCCGCCAGACGACTGGTCGGCGTATGCGCGCCATCCCAGCTGGAGTGCGACAACTCGACACCGTTGGAAGGCGCCAATTGCAAGGCCTTGACGGTCACCACCTCGCGCCGGCCGAGGCTCCGGGCGATTTCCGGCGTGGTGACGATCGCGCACGCCGCCCCGTCGCTCACGCCGCAGCAGTCGAAGGCACCGAGCGGATAGGCAATCATCGGTGCCCCGAGCACCTGGTCGATGGTGATCCGGTTGCGGAGATGGGCCTTCGGGTTCAGCGCCGCATTCTCATGGCTCTTCCAGGAGACGTGTGCCATGGCGCGTTTCACGTCCGCCATCGGCAGACGGTGCTTGGCTGCGTAGGCAGCGCCGAGCTGGGCAAAAGCGCCCGGCGGCGTGAAGCCCGGCTGCCAGAGGTCCTCGAAGGTTCCCTTGGTGCGTTCCGGCAGTCCCCCGAAACCGGTGTCCTTCAGTTTCTCGACGCCCATGGCAAGTGCGATGTCGACCGCCCCGGCGGTCACGGCATAGACGGCACCACGCAGGGCCTCGGTGCCCGTGGCGCAGAGGTTCTCCACCCGGGTCACGGCGACATTCGGCAGACGCAAGGCCAGCGACAGCGGCAACCCGGACTTGGAGGTCGATTGCTCCTGGTAGAACACGCCGAGCCAGGCGGCTTCGATGCGGTCACGCTCGAGACCGGCATCGGCGACCGCTTCCTGGAAAGCCTCCAGCATCAGGTCGTCGGGACCGGCATCCCAGCGTTCGCCGAAACGCGAGCAGCCCATGCCGACGATGGCGACGCGGTCGCGGATGCCACGGGCCATGTCAGGAGTCTCCACCGTGCTGCGGCACGGCCTTCCAGAAGTAGCGATGGAAGCCGCGCAGCCGGTCACGGTCCTTGATGCGGAACGCGAAACGCACCGGCTGGCCGACGTGCGTTCCACCGGGCGTGGTGTCGGTGAACTCGACGAACGCATTGCCCCCGTCGGCAAACTCGATGTTGCCGTAGACCAGGGGCGGTGCCGGCGTGAATGCCAGCCAGTCCTCGGTGAACGTCTTCACGCGCGCGGGCCGGTCCGCGAGCGGGAACTCTTCCTGCGTGTCGAACCGGCGGCAGTCGGGGTTCACGCAGGCGCGGGAGAGGGGATACTGCACCGTGCCGCAGTCGCGGCAGCGACCACCGATCAGGGCCGTCACCGTACGGCGCTTGCGCCAGGCAACCGTCTGCGCGGTCCGGTTGTCGCGCTCGCCGCGCATCCCGAGTTCCATGGGGAGCAGCCCGCGATGGGCGAGATAGCGCGTGTACTGGTGGTGGGTCTGCCCGCTCGCCAGGGCTGCCGCAAAGCCGCCCGGGAGCTCCCTCCCCGCAAGAGCACCGGCCCGCAGCACGAG
>JBJTPC010000121.1:0-2762 GCA_046074905.1 Gammaproteobacteria bacterium | reverse complement strand
TCGTCGGAGGCGAGGAACAGCGCGAGATTGGCCACTTCCGCGGGTTCGCCGAAGCGGCCCATGGGCACGGCGGCAGCAATCTTCTCGCCCCAGGCCGCGTAGGGTCCGGCGAAGCCCGCAGTGGTGGCCGGCGTGTTGATCACGCCCGGCGCAATCGCATTGGCGCGGATGTTGCGGGCGGCGGCTTCCACGGCCACCTGACGCGTGAAGTGCAGCAGCGCCGCCTTGGCAGCACCGTAGGCGGCCATGTTGCCGAGTGCCAGCAGGCCGTTCACGGAGACGATGTTGATGAAACTGCCACCGCCCTGGGCTGCCATGGCGGGCAGGGCCTCGCGCGTGGTGACGAACGCCGAATCGACGTTGACCGCGAAGTCCTTGCGGAACGTGGCCACATCCATGTCGGTGAGGCCCGCATAGGTGACGCTCGGGGCGTTGTTCACCACGATGTCGAGGCGCCCCTGGGCGGCCAGCGTGGCCTGCACGAAAGCGGCGAGGGCCGCGTGGTCGCCGACATCCAGGGCCGTGCCACTGGCGCTGCCGCCGGCCGCCCGGATGGCGGTCACCGTGGCCTCGAGTGCCTCGGCGCTGCGGGCGCACAGGGCGACATGCGCACCCTCCGCGGCGAAACGGGCGGCGATGGCTGCGCCAATCCCCTTGCTGGCGCCCGTGACGATGGCGACCTTGCCGGCCAGCCTGCCTGTGCTCATGAGATGCCCCCTTGCGAATCGTTCTGGTCGGTGTAGCGTCCGATGTCATGCGGACCATGTCAATGCGTATTGATATTGCCCCAGAATTACGCATTTAGGCAATGAGCAGCCGAAAAACCGCCGAATCCGTTGCGTTGAGGCCCCGCGTTTGCTTACACTGGCGTGGGGTCATCAAAGGGAGGCAGCCGCCCGTGCTCGCCCATCTCACTGCGCCCGGGGCGCCGTTCGAACTCGTCGAGGCCGAGGTCCGCGGCGCGCCCTGCCATGTGTTCCGGCAGGTTCCCGGGTCGATGGCGGAGCTCTATCGGCTCGCCAGACCCCACGACGACAAGATTCTCGCCGTGCTCGGCGAACACCGCCACACTTATGCGGACATCCTGGCGCGGGCGGCGTTGCTCGCCGAGCATCTCGTCAATGGCGAAGGGATGCAGCCGGGCGATACCGTCGGCCTGGCCCTCGCCAATGGTCCCGACTGGCTCGTGGCCTTCATCGCCGTCTCGGCGGCAGGGGCCGTACCTTCCCTGCTGAACAGCCGGGGTGCACCGGACGAAATCGACCACGGAATCGCCAGCACCGGCTGCAGCTTGGTCATCGCCGACGCGCGTCGCGCCCTGCGGCTCGGGGCCGTCAGCGCACGGCTCGGTGGCCTGCGCGCGCTTGCCATCGAGGATGCGGCGGATCCGCTGCCGCCCGGCTGGACCCGCTTCGACCCGGGCGCCGCCCTCGGGGCGCAGTTGCCCGGACCGGTGGCGGATCGCCTGCCCTGCGTCCGTCGCGAGCCGGACAGCCCGGCGATGATCCTCTTCACCAGCGGCACCACCGGCCGCGCCAAGGGTGCCGTCCTCAGCCATCGCGGGGTCATCACCGCACTGTGGGCGAACCAGCTCTCGGCCACGCTGATCGGCATGCGGATGGCGGCCAAGCTCGGCATCGATCTCGCCACGCTTGCCGCCCATGCCCCGCAGGCCTGCACGCTGCTGGTCTATCCGCTGTTCCACACCAGCGGCTGCCACTCGGTGTTCCTCACCAACCTGCTGCGCGGCGGGCGGGTCGTGTTCATGCCGCGCTGGTCCGCCGAGGAGGCGCTGCGCCTGATTGCACGCGAGAAAGTCACGTCGCTGCCCGGCGTGCCCACCATGCTGTGGGACCTGCTCCATTCCCCGGCACTGGCCACGGCGGATACCTCCTCGCTGAACAACGTCAGCACCGGCGGCCAGGGCTTGCCGGCCAACCTGGTGGCAGCGGTGCAGGCGGCCTTCCCGCGCGTGGTGATGGGCACGGGCTATGGCCTGACCGAGACCTGCGGCATGGTGACGCTCACCACCGGCGACGAGTTCCTCGAGCACCGGCACACCGCCGGCAAGCCGATTCCCATCATCGAAGTGGAACTGCGCGACGAGGATGGTCGCGCGGTACCGTCGGGCCAGCCGGGCGAGGTGTGCATCCGGGGCGCCACGGTGTTTCTCGGTTACTGCAGCACGGACGGCCTCGACCCGGCCGTCGATGCGGGCGGCTGGTTCCGCTCCGGCGACGTTGGCGTGCTGGACGACGAGGGCTTCCTGTCCATCGTCGACCGCCGCAAGGACATGGTCATCTCGGGTGGCGAGAACATCTATTGCGCCGAGGTGGAGCGCGCGCTCTCCAGCCATCCGGACGTGGTGGAGGTGGCTGCTTTCGGGGTGCCCGACGAGCGCCTCGGCGAGCGCATGGTGGCAGCGGTGGTGCCGCGCGAGGACAGCGACCTGTCCCGCGGCGACCTGGCGGGAATCCTGAGTTCACACGTTGCCGCCCAGTTGGCCGACTACAAGGTGCCGCGCGAGTTCCGGATCGTCGAGGGCACGATGCCGCGCAACGCGACCGGCAAGGTGATCAAGGCGCAATTGCGCGCCGCGCTGTTCGGGGGGAAAGGCTGATGCCGATGCCGAAGGGAATCAAGGTGGTCGACCTGATGATGGGCATTCCCGTCAGCGAGACCAATACCGAGTGGTACGAGTCGTTCAAGCCGCTGCTGATGGACGAGGAGAGCCGGCGGCAGTTCAAGATGCCGGCGCAGTA
>JBJTPC010000120.1:0-2323 GCA_046074905.1 Gammaproteobacteria bacterium | reverse complement strand
CGCCGCCGCCGCGAGGCTGCCGCCGACGAGTTCGCCGTGGTCGAGCCCGCCACCACCAACCGCGACGATTTCTTCCAGACCACGGGCACCTTGCCGGCCCCGGTCCGTCCTTCGTCCTCGCACATGGAGGTGCTCGAGCGGCCGATCACCGAGCACTCGCCCCCGGTGGCCCGACCGCGCCCGGCAGCCCGCAACGCGGACGACACGCTGAGCGGCGAATCGGCGATGGACCTCGACAAGGCGGACGCGCTCACCGAAGCCAACTGGCACATTGCCTATGGCCTCTATGACCAGGCCGCCGACACGCTGCTCGGCGCGCTGCGGCAGACGCCCGACCGCCGCGAGCTCAAGGTCAAGCTGGCCGAAGTGTATTTCGCGTGGGGCAAGACCGAGCCCTTCCTCGCGCTGGCCCGCGAACTGGCGCAGAGCCGCGCCGCCGGTCAGCCCGGCGAGTGGGACAACCTCGCAATCATGGGTCGCCAGTTGGCGCCGCAGGAACCGCTGTTCGCGGCTGCGGCCGGCGGGACGGCGAAGACACCCGTGGATCTCGACCTCCAGGGCGGGACGGGAACGGTCGATCTCGACCTGCTTGCCGCGGGCGGTTCTCCGGAGGATGACGTCCTCGACTTCGACCTCGAAGGCGCCCTGGCGGCCAGTGCCGGCGAGACCGGGACGCAGCGCCAGCCGGCCTGGCGCGGTGACAGCCCCACGGTCGAGCAGCCCGCGCTCAAGCTCGGCGAACCCACCATTCGCCAGAAGGTCGACCTCGCCATCGCCGGGGCTGCCACGCGCACGCCCGGTAGCGGTGCGGAGGATGGACTCGCGGCCACGGCCGAGATGGCCATCGACGACCTCAACCTCGATCTCCATCTGGACCTCGGGGATGCGGACCAGGGGGCGGGCAGCGATTTCCCCGAGCTCTCGCCGCTGGAGCAGACCGCGCAGCCGGGCGAGTTGACCGGCACGCATTCCATGAAGCCCGTCCTCGACAGCGGGGTCACGGCGACGGTGCTGATGGAAGAGTTGCCGATGGTCAGCGTCGAGCCGGTGACGCTCAGCGAAGTGGGCACCAAGCTCGATCTCGCCCGCGCCTACATCGACATGGGCGATCCCGAGGGTGCGCGCAGCATCCTGCAGGAAGTGGTTGCCGAGGGCAGTCCGGGCCAGCAGCAGGAAGCGAAGCGGCTGCTGGCTGCCTTGCCGGGCTGAGGCCTTGCGCGTCGCGATCGGCGTCGAGTACGACGGCAGCGCGTACTCGGGCTGGCAGGCGCTGGATCACATCGCCAGCGTGCAGTCGGCGGTCGAACAGGCCCTGTCGCGCGTGGCCGACGCGCCCATCGCGGTGGTGTGCGCCGGCAGGACGGATGCCGGGGTGCATGCCCTGGCCCAGGTGGCGCACTTCGACACCGCGATCACCCGCCCGCCGCGGGGCTGGGTCCTGGGCGCCAATACCTACCTTCCGCCGGACATCGCGCTGCTGTGGGCCACCGAGGTCGCGCCGGATTTCCATGCGCGCTTCAGCGCCACGGCACGTCGCTACCGCTACCTGATCCTCGACCGACGTACCCGTTCCGCGCTGTGGCATGCGCGGACCACGTTCAGTTCGCAGCCACTCGATGCGGCGGCAATGCATGCGGCCGGCCAAGCCCTGGTCGGCACCCACGACTTCACCAGCTTCCGCGCCGCCGAGTGCCAGGCGAAGACCGCCACCCGCACCGTCGAGTGGCTCGAGGTCCGGCGCGAGGGTGCGTTGGTCATCCTCGAGGTCCAGGCGAACGCTTTCCTGCATCACATGGTGCGCAACTTCGTCGGCACGCTGCTGCCGGTCGGACGGGGTGAACGCGATGCGGCCTGGGTGCGCGAGGTGCTGGCAGCACGCGACCGGCGGGTAGCCGGGGTTACCGCGCCGCCGCAGGGTCTCTATTTCGCGGGTGTCCGCTATCCGGAACCCCATGTGGTGCCCCCGCCGCGCGAGTGGACCGGTTCGGCCCAGCCGGCGCTGGACGCTGCCGGAGGTGCCGGTCCCGCGGCGCCTTCCGCTATCATGTCGGCGCACGAGCAGACCGGAGGGTAGGGCGCCATGTCCTGGTTCGAGAAAATCATGCCATCCCGCATCAAGACCGAGCGGGAGGGGCGTACGCGCTCGGTGCCGGAAGGCTTGTGGATCAAGTGCGAGGCCTGCGATTCGGTGCTGTACCGGCCCGAACTCGAGCGCAACCTGCACGTCTGCCCGAAGTGCAGCCATCACATGCGCATCAATGCGCGGGAGCGGCTCAAGCGCTTCCTGGACGCCGGCTCGGCCAGTGAACTCGCGGCACGCGTC
>JBJTPC010000119.1:0-2323 GCA_046074905.1 Gammaproteobacteria bacterium | reverse complement strand
CAGCGAGGTGGTGGCCTGACAGTCACCACCGGTGACGATGCCGCGCATGTTCACCGCGGAGAAGCTGGAGCCCCCCGTGCTGGCGATGGAAGCAACGCTGGGCAGCATCCGCACGTAGTCGTTGAAGTTGCGGATGTTCAGCTGGTCGAGCTTTTCGGTACCGATGGCCTCGATGCTGATCGGCACTTCCTGCATGCTTTCCGATCGCTTCTGGGCGGTGACGATCACTTCCTCGAGGCCGCCGCTGTCCTGGGCCACGGCGGTCGGGGCACCCAGCGCGACCAGGATGGCAGCGGCGATGGGAGTCTGGGCCCGCAGGAGCGGGGATGTCGAAATCGTTTGCGGTCTGTTGCGGCTCTTCATGGCGCGTTGCCTCCCTGGGGCATGGAATCCCGAAAAACCCAAGGTTACGCCAAACCTTTGCGTCCGCAAGGGGGCAGGACCTGTGGGGCCGGCGCAACAGCCAGGAGTCGGCGGCTGCGGCGGGCGGCGCCCTAGTAACCCGCCGGCACCTCGGGGTAGGCGGTCAGCACCGGACCCAGCGCGGCCTTGAGCGGATCGAGCCAGGGCTCGAAGTGCCGCCATTGGTCCATCCCCTCGCGGTAGATGGGCCGGCGCACCTGCTCGGAGCTCGCGGTCCGCACGGGCCGCGCATTCTCGAAGAACCGCAGGCAACCGGGCTCGAAGGGCAGCCCGCAGTAGTCGAGCAGCCGGCGGACTTCCTGCTCCGTGTCCTCGACCAGCCGTTCGTAGATCACCCGATGGACGCGTCCGGGCAGCACCGCATCGAAATGCGCCATCAGCTCGACGTAATCGCGGTAGTAGCTGCCCATGTCCGCGAGGCCGTAGCTGAACCGCTGCCCCTTCGCGTACAGCTGCTTGAAGTTGGAGAAGCAGCAGCCGAGCGGATGCCGGCGCGCGTCGATGATCCGCGCGTTCGGCAGGATGCTGTGGATCAGGCCGACGTGCAGGAAGTTGTTGGGCATCTTGTCGATGAAGCGGGCACGATCCGTCTTGCGGTAGAGGCGGGTCTCGCGCAGGTAGCGCTCTCCGAGCTCCTGCAGCGCGGCGGGGCCCATCGCCGCCAGGACCTCGGCATAGCCGCTGAGGTCGGCATCGTCCGCCCGGGCGCGCAGGTCGCGGGCCATGGCGATGATGTTCGGCAGCTCCGAGGTGCCCTCGACCGCCGAATGGCTGGCGAGGATCTGTTCCACCAGGGTCGAACCGGCCCGCGGCATGCCGACGATGAAGATCGGGTCGGGAGCCGGATTCCCCGCACCGGATCGCCGGGCGAAATACTCACGCGTGAACAGCGTCTTGAGGCGCTGCATCCGCGCCGCATTGAGGGGCGCGTTGTAGGGCAGCCGGGCGCGCTGGAGGCCATTGCCCCGGTCGTAGTGGTCGAAGGATTCGGCATGCTCGCCGGCGTCTTCGTGCGCCTTGCCGAGGGCGAAATGGAAATTCAGCCGGTCGATGTCGCCCAGTGCGGGATCGGCCAGTTGCGTGCGCATCGCGGCGAGATCTTCCGGCGTGAAGCGGAAGGTCTTGAGGTTGGCGAGACTCCAGTAGGCTTCGCCGAGATGCGGCTCGAGGGCGATGCAGCGCCGGTAGGCCGCGATGCACTCGTCCTGCCGCCCGGCGGTCTTGAGGACATGCCCGTAGCTGAGCCAGACCTTGGCATTGGACGGGTATTCGCCGAGCAGGCGGGCGTAGAGCGCCGCTGACCGCTCCACTTCGCCGGCATGGCTCAGCACCACCGCCTGCAAGTTGCGGTAGCCGGGATTTTCCGGATCGGTCTCGAGCAGCCGCTCGACCTCTGCCAGTGCCTCGGCCGCCCGGTTGCGGCGATGCAACAACACCGCATGGTTGTACCGGGCAGCGGCGAAATCGGGGGCCAGTTCGAGGCACCGCACCAGCAGCCGCTCGGCCGCTTCGTCCTGCCCGCAGCGAACCGCCACTTCGGCCAGCATGCGAATCGCCGGGACATCCGTCGGCACTTGTTTCAGATGGTCCTTCAGCAGTCGCTCGGCCCGCGGGATGTCGTTGTCCAGCATCGCGGCGGCGGCTTGCTGGAGGGCCGGATGCCGGGCGGCACACTGGACATGGCGGGCGTAGGCGGCCTCCGCCTCGGCGGTGTTGCCGACGGCGGCGAGATGGTCGGCCAGAATTCGCCAGGCCTCGGGATGTCCCGGCTGGAGCCGCAACACCACCCGCAGGGCACCGATGGCGTCCTCGCCGCGACCGGCGGCTGCCAGCGCCAGGGCTTGCTCGAGATGGGCCGGGGCCCAGTCGGGGTTGCCACGCAGCAAGGGCTGCAGCAGGG
>JBJTPC010000118.1:0-2158 GCA_046074905.1 Gammaproteobacteria bacterium | reverse complement strand
CCAACGTGGTCTATGTCTTGAAGCACGCTTCGACGCCCGAGAAGTACGGGCTGCCGAAGGACCCGACGATCCCGTGGACCGTGTCGCTGTGGAAGGGGCCGCTCAAGTGGGTGGCCAACGCGGCCTTCCTCGGCACCGCGCTCGGCGCCATGCTGCACTACCTGAAGTTCGGACCCAAGGAGACTCACGATGCCGACGAAGTCCATTGAGCGCTTCTCGTTCGCCGAGCGCGCCTCGCACTGGATCTCGGCGCTCTGCTTCCTGTATGCCGGGTTTACGGGCCTCGCGCTCTGGTCGCCGCGGCTGTTCTGGCTTTCGGGCGTGTTCGGCGGCGGCGAGACCGTCCGCGCGTGGCACCCGTGGGCGGGGCTCCTCTTCACCTGCGCCCTGGGCGTGATGTTCAAGCGCTGGGCGGGGCAGATGCAGCTCGATCAGGACGACCAGGTCTGGCTGGCCAAGAGCCATCTGTACGCGCAGAACCTCGAGGTCGATATCCCGGAGAGCGGGCGGTTCAACGCGGGGCAGAAGATGATGTTCTGGCTGCAGTCGGCGTCGGCGTTCTTCCTGCTGCTGTCGGGCGTGGTCATCTGGTTTCCGGAGCAGGCGCCGCGGGCGCTGCGGGTGGCGGCCATCCTGCTGCACCCGGTTTGCGCGTCGGTGTCGCTGGGCGGCATCATCGTGCACTTCTACATGAGCACGCTGGCGGTGCCGGGCGCGCTTGACGCGATGGTCCACGGGAAGGTGACGCCGGGCTGGGCGCGGTCGCACCACGGCAAGTGGTTCCGCGAGGTGACGGGGCGGTGAGGGCGCGTCGCGCCCGCGATCTGGCCCGCAAGCATCCGCAAGCCGCCGAGGTCCTGGAACTGCTGGCCGCGGCGTATGACGTGATCGGGGACGCCGCGCCGGCGTTCGACGGGGCGCAGGCGCTGGCGGACCGGTTGCACACGGCCCTGCGGGACCTGGCGCCGGAGCCGCTGCGCGAGGCGGCGCCGAGCGTCGAGGCCTATTTCAATCAGCCCGACCCCTATGATCCGGCCAGTTTCTATGCACGGCTGGCGCTGGAGGCCTGGGCGCGGCACGCCCCGCTGCAGAACCCGAGCGCGGCCCCGAACGAGTGCCCGCGCTGCGGCCACGCCCCGCAACTGGGTGTGCTGCGGCCGGCGGGCAACGGCAACGCGCTGTATCTGGCCTGTTCGCTCTGCCGGCAGGAGTGGCCCTACCGCCGGACGACCTGCCCGGAGTGCGGCGAGACGGACCCGGACAAGATCTACTACTTCACCTCCGAAGGGTACCCGTGGGCGCAGACGCAGACCTGCGGCGGGTGTCAGGGGTACATCCATCTGCTGCTGCCGGAGGCGGAGCCGGCGATGATCCCGGAGGTGGACGAGATCGCGCTGCTGGCCGCCGACGTCTGGGCGAGCGAGCAGGGGCTACGGAAGATCTGGCCGAACCTGGCCGGCCTCTAGCGCGACGCGGGCGGCGGTGTCGGCCGGGCGGCCTTCGTTGCGGTTGGTGAGCACGATGACGGCGAGGCCCTTGCGCGGGTAGCGGAGCAGGGCGTTGCGGAAGCCGCGGGTCTCGCCGGTATGGCTGATTACCGGCTGGCCGTCGCGGGTCTCGAGGCGCCAGCCGAAGCCGTAGTTCACCGGCGTGCCGTCGTTGAGGCGGGCGGTGGTCCAGGACTGCTCCAGGGTCTTGCAGTCAAGCAGGCGGCAGCTGTCGAGGGCGCGGACCCAGCGGGCGAGGTCCTCGAGGTTCGAGTAGATGCCGCCGTCGCCGAGCACGGCGCTGGTGGGCGACTGGTCGTCGACCTTCCAGCCCCCGGGGGCGCGGGAGTGGCCGTAGGCGCGACGTTTGACCTTGTCGCGGCCTTCGACGTGGGCCACGGTGTTCTTCATCCCGAGGGGCTTGAAGATGCGGGCCTTGAGGAAGGCCGGGAAGGGTTGGCCGCCGGCGGCCTCGACGATGAGGGCGAGCAGGGCATAGCCGGTATTCGAGTAGCGGTACTGTGCGCCGGGGGCGAACAGCCCGGTGGGCTGGCGGCGGACGAAGGCGAGGACGTCGGCGTCGGTCAACTGCGGGGTGCCTTCGGGGACATCGGCGTCGTAGTCGGGCAGGCCGGAGGTGTGGGTGAGCAGGTGCCGGACGGTGATGCCGG
>JBJTPC010000117.1:0-7166 GCA_046074905.1 Gammaproteobacteria bacterium | reverse complement strand
GGCGAACAGGCGGCTGGTCCCGCTCCAGCGCGTGTGCAGCAGGACCTTGAGCGGCCCGTGCAGGGCCGACAGGTAGAGTTCGTCGTCGGCCATGAAAGGCTCGATGCCGGCAACCAGCGGGTGGTCGGGGTCCGTCACTTCCACCCGGTAGGGGCGGATGGGCGGATGCGCCAGGAACTGGCTGCCGAGCGTCTCCATGAAGAGCGGTGCTTCGCGCGGTGCCACCCAGCGCTTGCCTTCCAGGCGCAGGAGCGAGTTGGTGCCGTGCAGTGCCAGCCAGCGCTTGCCGCCCGCGACGAAGTCGTGGAGACGGCGCTCCCCCGCCGCATCGGGAACCTGGTCGACCGTGTAGGTGATCAGGAAATCCGCCTGTTCCAGCCCGTCGAGGTCGCGATAGTCCTCGCGCACCCGCACCCGCACCCGCGGATGCTCCGCCAGCAGGCGCAGCAATTCGAGACGGGCGTGGTCGATGTCGTGGTACCGGCCGCCGCAGACCAGCCAGGCATCGATGGGGCGGGAAACAGGCTGCTCCGTGGACATCAGAAGCGGATGCCCTTGGTATAGCCGTTGTCCGCGACCACGTTCGCGCCGGTGATGATGCTGGCTGCCGGGCTGGCGAGGAACGCCACGGTTCGGGCGATCTCCTCGGGAGTACCGAAGCGACGATTCGGGAAAGCCTTTTCGGTGGCCTCGTAGAACTTGGCGTTGGTCCCCTTGATCATTTCCCAGGCGCCGCCCTCGAAGTAGATCGGGCCCGGGCACACGGTGTTGACGCGGATATTGTGACGGCCGGCGACCTGCGCCAGGTTCTTGGCATAGTTGATCAGACCGGCCTTCATCGCGTTGTAGGCCATCGGCCCGCCGAACGTCTCGATGGCGTTGGTGGAGCTGATGATCACGACCGCGCCCGTGCCGCTCGCTTTCAAGCGTTCCATGAGCGTTTCGCAGCCACGGACGGTATGCAGGACATCGATCTTGAAGGACCGCCACCAGTTCTTCTCGGAATCCATGCCGGCGCCGCCGGACACGTTGGGAATGAAGATGTCGCAGCCGCCGAGCGCCTCGGCGGTTTCCTCCAGCCAGGCCTTGTAGGCGTCGCCATCGCGGACATTGACCACCCCGCCGGAGACGTTCACGCCGCGCTGGCGCAGGGCCACGGTGGCCTCGTTGACCTCGTCCTCGTTGCGTGCGCAAAACCCGATGTCGACTCCCTCGGCCGCCAGCAGGTCGACGATGGCCCGACCGATTCCCTTGGTGGCACCGGTGACGATGGCTTTCTTTCCGCGCAATCCGAGATCCATGAGGCACTCCCCGCGGCCCGCGGGGCCGCTCACGATGGTGGTCAACAGACCACGATTATAGGGCGACGGGCGGCGAGGAAGAAACAGTCATGACTGTTTTTTTTGTGGTTCCGGTTTGCCGCGATTGCACTCCCGCCGGCCAGACCGCACACTGCGCGACTTTGGCAACCATCCGGGCCCGTTCGGCCCTGCTTACAGGGGAAAATGACGATGGCGGAAATCGTGGTAATCGACCGGGACGGTGTGGAACACCGGGTCGAGGGCAAGGAAGGCGTCTCCCTGATGGAGACCCTGCGTGACCTGGATTACGGGACGTCCGCGATTTGCGGGGGCATGTGCTCCTGCGCCACCTGCCATGTCTACCTCGACGAGGCGGACGTCGCCAGGTTGCCCGCCATGCAGGGCGACGAGAAGGAACTGCTGGTGGAACTCACCAGTTACCGGCCGACGTCCCGGCTGTCCTGCCAGGTGCCGTTCGAGGCCAGCCTGGCCGGTATCCGCGTCACCATCGCGCCGGACGAGTAACCGGAAAAGCATGGCCGATGCCGGCCCCGGGCCGGCGTCGGCGGACGGGGCTGCGACCCCGGGGCCCGCGGGCCCCGGGGCCGCGCACCCTCACTGGATCGAGAGTGCGTTGTCGACGACCTGTTCGGTGCCGTTGATGAACCGCGACTCGTCCGAGGCGAGGAAGACCACCAGGTTGGCGACGTCCTCGGGTTTGCCGAGTCCCCACGGCGCCTCCGTGTAGAACTCCCGGCCGATGCCCAATTGCGCGCTGGCGTTGTCCACCATGGCGGTGTCGATGGCGCCCGGATGCAAGCTGTTGCAGCGGATGTTCATCTTGTTCATCTGGCAGTGGACGGCAATCGACTTGGTCATGCCCGCGACCGCGCCCTTGGCGGCGGTGTAGGCGAAGAACACCGGATAGCCGAGATAGGTGGCGATGGACGACATGTTGATGATCGAGCCGCCGCCGGCCTCGCGCATCGCCGGAATGGCAGTCTTGCAGCCGAGGAACACGCCCTCGCACATCACGGCGTTGGCGAAGCGGAACTGCTCGAGCGTGGTGGTCTCCGGCGTGGCGACGATGACGACGCCTGCGTTGTTCACCAGCACGTTCAGCTTGCCGAAGGTCTTGACGGTGGCCGCTACCACCTCACCCCAGCGCGCCTCGTCGCGGACGTCATGCGCCATCGACGCGGCACTGCCCGGATGGGTCGCGTTGAGTGCCGCCGCCACCGCGGCTGCGCCGGCCTCGTTGACGTCCGTCACCATCACCTTGGCGCCTTCGCGGACCATCGCCTCGCAGTCCGCCCTGCCGAGGCCGGATGCCGCCCCTGTCACGATCGCCACCTTGCCAGTCAAACGCCCCATGTTCGCTATCCTCACTGGTATGTACCGGAACCGAGGTAGGTGACGCTAGCAGTCAGCACTGCTTGTTTCAATCACCTTTGACTTTTTTCCACCCCCACCGCATTCTGAGCCTCCCATGTCCAGCAAAGCCCCGTCCATCGCCAGCACTTCTCCAGGACCCGACGCGGGCGGCTGGCAGGCGCAGAAAAGTGCTGCCACCCGCAACCTGATCATCGAGTCGGCCATCAAGTGCTTCGTGGAGCTGGGCTATGCCCAGACCACGACCACCGCCATCGCCGAGAAGGCGGGCTTGTCGCGCGGGGCGATGCTCCACCACTTTCCCTCCAAGATCGACATCGTCCGGGCGGCCGTGGAGCATCTCCACGCCAAGCGCCTGCGGGCCTTCCGCAAGGCCATGTCCCGTGGCCTGCCCGAGCACGGCGACCGGGTGCGGCAGGGAGTCGAGGCCATGTGGGCCCACGTCCGGCATCCGATGTTTGTTGCCTTTTTCGAGTTGTCGGTCGCGTCCCGGACGGACGCCGAGTTGGCCGAGATCCTGCGTCCGGCGCAGGAGTCGTTCGAGGAGGCCTGGTACCACACGGCGCAGGAGCTGTTCCCGGAATGGCAGGGACGGAGCGAGGCGTTCGATGTTGCGCTGGACCTCTGCCGCTACCTGATGGAGGGGATGGCAATCGCCTATCTCACCCACAAGGAGAGCGAGCGCGACCATCGCCTCATGTCGTACCTCGAGCAGCAGATCCACCAGCTGCTCGGCAAGTAGTTCCATCGGAGAATCCCGCATGAGCACCGTGACTGTCGCGGTGGCGGATGGCGTTGCCACCGTCACCCTGAACCGGCCCGAGGTGGCCAACACCATGGACATGGCCTTCGGTCATGATTTCCACGCTGCCGCACTGGCGGTCGCCACGGATCCGGCGGTACGCGCCGTCGTGCTCACCGGTGCCGGCAAGGCCTTCTGTTTCGGCGGTGACCTGCGCGGCATGATGGCCGGCGGTGGCAATGCCGAAGCCTACCTGCGCGAACTGACTTCCCATCTGCATGCGGGCATTGCCGTGCTGGCGCGCATGAACGCACCGGTCATCGCGGCGGTGAATGGCACCGCTGCCGGCGCCGGCGTCGGGCTCGTGCTGGCCGCCGACCTCGCCATCGCCGCACAGTCCGCCAAGATTTCGCTGGCCTATACCGGGGTCGGGTTGACTCCCGACGGTGCGACTTCCTTCCTGTTGCCGCGCGCGGTGGGCCACAAGCGCGCCATGGAGTTGCTGCTCACCAATCGCACGCTGTCGGCCGAGGAATGCCTGCAGTGGGGCCTCGTGAACCAGGTGGTGGCGGACGAGGAACTGGCGGCGGTGGCCGGCAAACTCGCCGCGCGCCTCGCGGCCGGCCCGACGCAGGCGTTCGGCGACACGAAGCGCCTCATGCTGGCTTCGGCGGGGGCCCTTGATGCGCAACTGGCGCTCGAGAGTCAGGCCATCGCCCACCGGGGTGCGTCGGCCGAGGGGCGTGAGGGCATCTCCGCCTTTCTCGAGAAGCGCAAGCCCGCCTATCCGCGCTGAACGCGGCTACTGCGGCATCACCCGGGGATGGGTGGCGTACCAGCCCCCGTCCACGGTCACCACGGCGCTGTTGACGTAGCCGGCGCGTGCCGAGGCGAGAAACTCCACCAGCGCGGCGACTTGTTCCGGGGTGCTTTGGCCCCCGGGGCAGGCGGCGTTGAGGCGGATTCCCGGCAGTTGCGGCACGCATTGCCGGGTGTAATTGATCAGCGCATTCAGCAGCGCGGACTGCAGGGCGTCCGTCCCGAAGAGGAACGCCTCCACCGGTGCGACATGCACCACGGCAGGTGTCGCGGACCGGCGCAGCAACGGCAGCGCGGCCCGCGTATAGAGCATCGGTGCCCGCAGCAGATGGGCGGTGGCAAGATCGATGGTGGCGGCGTCCAGGGCCTCGACACCCCCGGGGAAGCTTCTTTCCGGCACGGTCACCAGCACGTCCAGCAGGGGGTTGCCGTCCGCGACCGTGCAGGCTCGTTCGATCGCCTCGGGGAGTGTGGGGTCGACCTGGAGCAGACGTACTCCCGGTTCGTCGATGGTGCCGCCGCCTTGCGGGAGCTCCGCGAAGGAACCGGCCAACGTGACTTCGTGACCGGCGGCGGCAAAGGTGCGCGCCACCGCCCGCGCCACGGGCGATCCACCCCCCGTCACCAGTACCTGCAAGCGGGTCCGGACCTCCATGGGCCACTACCTCCGGGAGATCAGCCGAAGCGGGTCATGATGCCGCCATCGATCAGGACGTCGGCACCATTGATGCCGGCCGCTGCCGGCGAGGCGAGGAAGGCCACCAGCTCGGCGCATTCCTCGGGACGGGCAATCCGTCCGCAAGGCACTGCCTTCGCCAGACCGGCCTGCATGGCGGCGATCTCCTCGGGTGTGCGCCGCGCGTTCGGATCGCGGTTGAAGATCGGCGTGTCGATCACGCCCGGCGAAACGCTGTTGACACGCACGCCGGCGAGCCCGGCGGCAGCCTGCTTGGTGTAAAGCACGAGGGCTGTCTTGAACAGGCCGTAGAGGATGTTGTCCGGCATGATCGAGCGGCTGGCCGCTGAAGCAACATGCACGATCGAGGGCAGCCCGGCGCGGCCCTGCCGGAGCGCGGGATAAAGCTGGGCGCTGAGCAGGACCGGCGCCCGCAGCAACAACTGGCAGGCGAGGTCGAAGCGCTCGGCATTCACCGAGGTGACCGATTCCTTCACGCCGAGCCCGGCCACGTTGACGAACACGTCCAGCGTTCCGCCGAAACGCTCCAGCGCGAACCCCGTGGCCGCCGCGATTTGTCCGGCATCCGTCACGTCGCAGGGAAAGGGGATGAATCGCTCCCCGAGGTCGGTGGTGCGTGCGAAATCACGCCCCAGCCCGATGACCGTCGCCCCCTCGGCCAGGAACTGCTCGGTGCAGGCCAGCCCGATGCCGGAGGTTGCCCCCGTGACCAGGACCTGCCAGCCGTCGAATCGTGGCCCCGCGGCGGGAATCACAGGGTGAGCGTTGCCTGGTACACGATGCGTGCCGTGCCGCTGATGCGGACGCGGCGCGGATGCCCGCTTTCACCCTCGATCTCGACGCCGACTTCCCCCGGACGGCCCAGCGATTCCCCCTGACGTCCCGTGAAAGACGCGCGGCCGGCGCGTACGGGCAGCAAGCCGTGGGACACGAGATAGGCACCCAGCATCCCGTGGGCATTGCCGCTGACCGGATCTTCCGGGCGCGGGTGATGCGGGCAAAACAGCCGTGCCGCCGTGGTGGCCGGCCCGTGGGCATCCCGGACGAACGCGAAGTAGCTGTCAGCGCCCAGATGGGCGCTGAGTCGCTTCAAGGCCTCGCGGTCGGGGGACAGGGCAGCCAAGGCCTCCGGTTCGCGCAAGCCGATCATCAGGCGGGTGTTGGTGCGGCGGGCAATCGACAGCGGGCAGCGCGCGTCGAGGGCGACACTGCTCAGGCCCATGGCATCCAGCAGCATCGAGCGCTCGCGGTCGCCGAGGGGCGGCAGGAGTTGCGGGGCCGGGTAGGCCACGCTCACCGTCGGATGGGCGCCGTCCCGCACCTCGACCTCGTACAGGCCCGTCGACGAGCGCTGGCGCACGACGCCGGGGCGACCACCACCGACGGCGAGCAGCGCGATATGGGCCGCCACCGTCGCGTGACCGACGAACCCGGTCTCGTTCTCCGGGGTGAAGAAGCGCAGGCGCAGGTCGTGGTCGTTGCCATCGGCGGGCAGAACGAAGGCCGTATCCGTATGGTTCAGCTCGCGGGCCAGGGTCTGCATCGTGGCGGTCTCCAGTTCCTCCGCCCCGAGGACCACCCCCGCCGGATTGCCGGCGAACAACTCCCGGGTGAAGGCATCGACCTGGAAAACGGTGACCTGGCGGGTCATGGCGAGCAGCATCCTTGTAGGCAGGCGTTGGAGGGGGCGGGTTTACTTGCGTGCGCTGGCTTGGGCGGCTACCGCGGCGGCCGCGGCGGCGATTTTCTCCGGGTCGCCGAGGAAGTGCCGACCGCGGGAGCGCAGTTCGTCATCGAGGTCGTAGACCAGCGGCACGGCGGTCGGGATGTTGAACTCGATGATGTCGGCATCCGACATGCCGTCCAGCATCTTCACCAGGGCGCGCAGGCTGTTGCCGTGGGCGACCACCAGCACGTTGCGTCCCGCCCGCAGGTCCGGCGCAATCCGCGCATGGAAATACGGCTCGACCCGGGCGAGGGTGTCCTTGAGGGACTCCGTGGCCGGGAGGAGGGTTGGGTCGACGCCCGCGTAGCGACGGTCATGGCAGGGGTGGCGCGGATCGGCAGGGTCGAGGGGCGGCGGCGGGATGTCGTAGCTGCGACGCCAGACCTTGACCTGCGCCTCGCCATGTTGCTCCACGGTCTGCGCCTTGTTGAGACCCTGCAGCGACCCGTAGTGGCGTTCGTTGAGTTCCCAGGCGCGGATGACCGGGAT
>JBJTPC010000116.1:0-2176 GCA_046074905.1 Gammaproteobacteria bacterium | reverse complement strand
CTGCGGCCTGCGAAGTCGGTGGCCAGGTCGATGCCGAAGCGGAAGTAGTTCGGGCCCCAGGGCTTGTCTTCGACCTCCAGCACCAGCCCGTCACCTTCGGGCCGCTGCACCAGACGGTAGTCCACGCGCAGGAAGTCGCCGCTGGCCGCCAGGCGCCGCGTATCACGCTCGGCCATGGCCGGGTCGAAGGCCTGTCCGCTGCGCGATTGCAGCTGGCTGTTCAGGCGCTGCGCATTGACCAGGTCCGAGCCCTCCAGTTCCACGAAGGACAGGCGCACGGGCGGTGCGGGTGGCGGCTGCGTCTGCCTCTGCCAGGCGGCGTGATCCTCGGCACTCAGCGACCAGCCAGCCAGGCGTGGCGACACGGCTTCTGCGCTGGACTGCCCGCGCTCGATGAACCGAGCCACCTTGTCGAAGTCGCTGGCGCTGAGTTTCTGCAGGTCCGGACGGATCAGCAGGTCCTGGGCGGTCAACGCGGCGATGCTGCGCTGCACGTTCTGCTCGGTCAGGATGTTGATCATCTGGGCCGTCAGGCCGATCACTGAACCCAGGGTCTCGCGGCCGGCCACGGGCGTGCCCACGTTGACGGCCAGCACCACGTCGGCTCCCAGCCGGCGAGCAATGTCCACCGGCAGGTTGTTGACCAGGCCCCCGTCGCCCAGGATGCGCCCGTCACGCTCGATGGGGGCGAACACGCCCGGGACGCTCATGCTGGAGCGCAGGGCGATGGCGAGGTCGCCGCTGGAGAGCTCCACCTGCTCGCCGGATTCCATGTCGGTGGCCACCGCCCGGAACGGAATGGGCAGGCGATCGAAGTCGGTGATCGCCCGCACGGGCAGCGTGTAGCGGCGCAGCAGCGTTTCCAGACCTCGGCTGGAGACGGCAGCCTGCGGCACGCGCAGTTCCCCGTCACGCCAGCCGAGCTCCAGCGACGCGGACATCTCCAGATCCTGGTCCTTGCGGCGCTCCGGCAGTTCGCGTCGCTCCACCCGTGCGGCGAAGACTTCGTCCCAGCGAACCGCCAGCAGCTCGCGCTCGATCTCCGAGGCGCGCATGCCGCTGGCATACAGGCCCCCGACGATGGCACCCATGGACGTGCCCACGATCAGGTCAACGGGAACGCGCTCCCGCTCGAGGACCTTGAGCACGCCCACATGGGCCAGGCCCCGAGCACCGCCGCCAGACAGCACCAGGGCGATGCGGGGGCGCCTGCCGCCCGTGCGCAGGCCTTCTGTGCTGAGCACGGCGGGCGATGGTGCCACCATCTTCGGCGCTTCGGCCGCCGCAGCGCCTTGCACTTGCAGCGGCTGCAGGCGCAAGGCTTTCGTCAGCCAAGGCCAGGGTTGTGGCCGCCATCGAGGCCAGGCACAGCAACGCGCGAGCCCGTTTCGGCACGACGCTTGGAAGAGCGCTGCGGCTGCTCATGCTGCACGAGAAGCCGGCGAATCCGGGGGTATCAAGAGGCCCATGACGCCCTGTGTGTCTCGATAGGGCCCCATGAGGTCCCATGAGGACCCATGAGGCCCCATGAGGCCGACGATTTCGCGGGCCTGCCTCACACGCGGGCCGCCTCAGCGACCGCGCGAGATCTGGTTGGCCACCAGGCGCGCCGCGGCCCGTACCAGCGAGCGGGGTTCGTGGGCGCTCGCCAGCGACTCAGCCTGCAGCAGGGTCAGCGCCTTGCGTTTGATGGGCCAGGCGGCGTCGGAGCGGCAGTCAGCCCAGAGAAACACGTCCTGTTGCGGATCCACCCAGACCAGCTGGGCATGGACCCAGTTGCCGCCCAGGTACATCCGCGCCACATGGCCAGGCCGCAGGCCCGTGATCCACTTCTTGTCGATGCCCTGGCTGCTGTTGGTGGAGGGGATGTCCAGCAGCTGGGAGGGCACCGTGTCCATCTGTCCGGTGTCCAGCGCACTCACTCCCGCCGCTTCGAGCTGCGTGGGCTGCGTCGACCGCATTGCCAGGGCCTCCAGTTCACTGATCACCGACACCAGACGCTGGCGGCGCTGGTCAAAACGCTGTCTTTCGGAAGTCATCAGGGTGTCCAGGGCCCATTGGTACAGGCTGGCATCCTGGTCGCTGGAGGACGTGAGCTGGCTGATCAGGCCGTCGTCGAGCACACCGGCCGCATGGATGATGCCCGCCAGGGGGCGGCCGGCCTCCGCCAGGCGGG
>JBJTPC010000115.1:0-2505 GCA_046074905.1 Gammaproteobacteria bacterium | reverse complement strand
GATGCTGCGGGCGACGCTGGCCGGCACGGTGCCCTGCCATTGCATCGGCGAAATCGTCGCCGCGCCCGGGGTGCGCTGTCTCGGAGCCGATGGGCGCGAGGTCAAGGTCGCCGGGTGGGATCACTTCCGGGAGTGACGCGCCGGGGCTGAGAGCCGGTTCTCGTTTCCGGGCGGCCCGCCGGCGGTATGCTCTGCGGAGGATTGCCCCCCATCCTGCCGGAGCCACTGCCATCACGCCCTCCACGCCCCGCCAGGCGATGTCCCTGGTGTCGCCGATGCCCGAGCGCATCGGCAAGTACGAGATCATCAAGGAGGTCGCCCGCGGCAGCACGGGTGTGGTCTACCTGTCGCACGACCCGTTCTATGGCCGCGACGTGGCCATCAAGGTCTACCACGCGGATGCGGCGGAGACGCCGGAGCGCGCCCAACTGGCGCGGAAGATGTTCCTGTCCGAGGCGCACATGGTGGGGATGCTGCAGCATCCCTTCATCCTGCCGATCTACGATGCCGGCGAGGAAGGCGGGCGCTATTACGTGGTCACCGAGTTCGTGCATGGTGCGCGCACCCTTTCCGCATACTGCCGTCCCGACAACCTGCTCCGCCCGGCCGACGTGGTCGAGATCGTCTTCAAGTGTGCCCGCGCGCTGCACTACGCGCACGGCCGCGGGGTGATCCACCGCGACATCAAGCCCTCCAACATCATGCTCACCACCGACAACGAGGTGCGCATCATCGATTTCGGCATCGCCATCGTGCCCGGCGCGGATGTCTCGCGCATCGACGGCATCGCCGGCAGCCCCTCCTACATGTCGCCCGAGCAGGTGCAGGGTCTGCAGGTGGCGGCACGCAGCGACCTCTACTCGCTGGGCGTGGTGATGTACGAATTGCTCACCGGCTACCGGCCGTTCCGGGCTTCGACGCTGACGCGCCTGCTGCACCAGATCGTCTACGCCACCGCGCCGCCGATCCACACGCTGCGTCGCGACGTGCCCGAGGAGATCGAGCAGGTGGTGGCGACGGCGATGCTGAAGGACCCGGACCGCCGATTCCAGAGCGGCCAGCAGTTCGCGGCGGCGCTGACCCGCGTGCACCAGCAGTTGCGCGCGCAGGAGGACCGCATCGATCGCCAGGAGCGCTACACGCAACTGCGGCGATTGAAGTTCTTCCACGATTTCTCGCATGCCGAGATCCAGGAGGTGCTGCGGGCAGGCACGTTCCAGGATTACGCGGCGGGCGAGCCCATCGTCGAGGAGGGCGATATCGACGACCGGTTCTACGTCATCGTCGAGGGCGGGGTCACGGTCGAACGGGGCGGTCGGGCGATCGGTGCGCTGTCGGCGGGCGAGTGCTTCGGCGAGACCAGCTACGTGCATGGCGCGAAGCGCACGGCCACCATCCGCGCGGGCAGCGCCAGCCCTGCGGATACCGCGGTCACGTCGGTGATGAAGGTCAGTTCGACGCTGCTGGAGCAGGCTTCCGCCAGTTGCCAACTGCGCTTCAACAAGATGTTCCTGCGGTCGCTGATCACGCGACTGCAGGGCGGAAAGTAGGGGCGGCGGGCACCCCTACCTCATTCCTCGTCCTTGTTGCGCTCAATGAGCGCGTAGGCCGAGTGGTTGTGGATGCTCTCGAAGTTCTCGCTCTCGACCACGTACTCGCGGACGCGGGCATCGTTGTTGAGCCGCACCGCCACGTCGCGGACCATGTCCTCGACGAACTTCGGGTTGTCGTAGGCGCGCTCGGTGACCCACTTCTCGTCGGGCCGCTTGAGGATGCCGAACAGCTCGCAGGAAGCTTCCTTTTCCGCGTAGTCGATCAGTTCCTCGATCCACACATGGCCGTCGATGCGCGCCTTGATGGTGACGTGCGAGCGCTGGTTGTGCGCGCCGTAGGCGGAGATCTTCTTGGAGCAGGGACAGAGGCTGGTCACCGGTACCACCACCTTGACCCAGAGGTCCGTGCGGCCGGTGCGCTTGACCTCGCCGATCAGCGACGCCTGGTAGTCCATCAGGCTCTTCACGCCGGACACCGGTGCGGTCTTGGTGACGAAGTACGGGAAGGACATCTCGATGCGACCCGCCTCGGACTCGAGACGGATGGTCATCTCGCGCAGGATCTCCATGAAGCTCTCCACCGAGATCTCGCGCTCGTGGGCATGGAGGATCTCGAGGAAGCGCGACATGTGCGTGCCCTTGAAGTTGTGGGGCAGGAACACGTACATGTTGAAATTGGCGACGGTGTGCTGTTCGCCGCCGGAGCGGTCTTTCACCCGTACCGGATGGAAGATGTCCTTCACGCCGACGCGGTTGATGGGAATCTGGCGGGTGTCGGCGCGGTTCTGCACGTCCTCGATGGGCAGCGCGGGCTTCGCGGCGACGGGAGCGTCAATCACGGTGCTCATGGGCGGAATCCTTGGGGAGGCTCGGCGTGGGGGAATAAAGAAACACGCCATCGGGTGATGGAGGCAGTTTAGACGAATTCCAATGCCCCCGCTGCATTCTGTAC
>JBJTPC010000114.1:0-5436 GCA_046074905.1 Gammaproteobacteria bacterium | reverse complement strand
TCGATTGGCTCGGCGATGACCGCAAGTTCGAGCACTTCCTGCAGCAGACCCAGCGGATTGCCGGGCTCCAGCGTGCGGTAGATGCCGTGAGCCAGGCGGTCGCGTGCCGGTCCCGGGGACATCACCAGGTCGACGATGGCGCGTCCCTGGCGGTCGCTCGGCGCGAAGTAGGTCAACCCGCGCGGAAAGATGAACAGCCGCATCAGGACGGCGAGCCAGCGAACCGGGAAGTTGCGCAGGAACAGGTGCAACTGCTCCTGGGCCTGGTAGAGGAGGGTGCGGCAAGCCCAATCCACCAGCGGCTCGTCCTCGGCCGGTCGCCCCTGGTTGTCATGATGCTTGAGCACCATCGAGGCGAGATACATCGCGGAGAGCACATCGCCGAGTCGTGCCGAGAGATTTTCCTTCTTCTTGAGGTAGCCGCCGAGCGCGAGCATGGCCACGTCGCTCGCGAAGGCAAACGAGGCACTGAAGCGGTTGATGTGCTGGAAGTAGCGACTGGTTGCGCCGTGCGCCGGCACCCGCGTGAAACGTGCGTGGGTGAGGGCCATGAACAGCGAACGCAGCGCGTTGGCGAGCGTGAAGCGGACATGGCCGAAGAGTGCGGCATCGAAGGCGTGCAGCGCGCGAGCCCGGTCGGGATCGCGGGCGGCCTCCATCTCCTTCAGTACCCACGGGTGGCAGCGGATCGCACCCTGCCCGAAGATGATCAGGCTGCGCGTGAGGATGTTGGCTCCCTCCACCGTGATTGCCACCGGTACTACCTGGTAGGCACGTCCGAGGAAGTTGTTGGGCCCGAGGCAGATGCCCTTGCCACCGTGGACGTCCATCACATCGTTCGCTACACGACGACCGAGTTCGGTGATGTGGTACTTGAGCATGGCCGACGGCACCGAAGGTTTCTCGCCACCGTCGATGGCGCCAGCGGTCACGGAACGCGCAGCATCCATGAGGTAGGCATGACCGGCAATCCGGGCGATGACGGCTTCCACGCCCTCGAAACGACCTACCGGCGAGTTGAACTGGCGACGGATGCGGCCGTAGGCACCGGTGACGAATGCGGCAGCCTTGGCGCCGCCGGTGGTGCTGGAAGGCAGCGAGATGCAGCGTCCGACGGAGAGTTGCTCGACCAGCATGCGCCAACCCTGCCCGATGTTCGCCGGACCACCGACGATGAAATCGAGCGGCACGAACACGCCCTTGCCGTGGATCGGCCCGTTCTGGAACGGGACATTCAGCGGGAAGTGGCGTCGACCGATGCGGATGCCCGGGGTCCCGCGCGGAACCAGCGCCACGGTGATGCCGCGATCCGTTCCACCCCCCAGCAGGTTCTCCGGATCGAACAGGCGGAAAGCAAGGCCGATGACGGTGGCGATCGGCGCGAGGGTGATGTAGCGCTTGGCGAAGTCCAGCCGCAGGCCGATGATTTCCTCGCCGTTCCATTGTCCGCGACACACCACGCCGGTGTCGGGCAGCGCAGCGGCGTCCGAGCCGGCCCGCGGTCCGGTGAGCGCGAAACAGGGAATCTCCCGGCCGTCCGCCAGTCGCGGCAGATAGTGGTCGCGCTGTGCCTGCGTGCCGTAGTGCAGCAGGAGTTCCGCCGGGCCGAGCGAGTTCGGGACCGCCACCGTGGACCCCAGCATCGCGCTGCGGCTGGAGAGTTTCACCAGCACGCAACTGTGCGCGTAGGCGCTGAAGCCGAGCCCGCCATACTCCTTCGGGATGATCATCGCGAAGAAGCCCTGCGCCTTCAGGAAGTCCCAGACCGCCTTGGGCAGGTCACCCTGTCGATGCGTGGCCTCCCAGTCGTCGGTCATGCGGCAAAGCTCTTCGCACGGCCCGTCGCGGAAGGCCTGCTCCTCCGCGGTCAGTCGTGGGGGTGCCGCATCCAGCAGCCGCGGCCAGCGGGGCGCGCCGGAAAACAGCTCACCGTCCCACCAGACGGTACCGGCCTCGAGGGCCTCCCGCTCGGTACTGCTCATCGTCGGCAGCAGGCGCTTGTAGAGCCGCAGCACGGGTCGGCTGACCAGCGGCCGGCGCAAGCCGGGCACGCCGAGCAGCACGCCCAAGGCCAGCAGCAGCCAAAGCAGGACGGTCGAGACAGCAGGCATGGCGGAATCTCCGGCGGTTCTGGTCACGACTATAATCCGCGCAGGTTTTTTTTCCGAATGCGGCAAGTGTTGCCGGAGGACCCCGGGATGGATGCGAACTTGGCCAAGGCTTACACCCCGCTGCAGCTCGGTCCGCTGCACCTGCCGAACCGTTTCATCAAGGCAGGGACCTACGAGGGGATGACGGTGGAGTTGGCGGGGAGACGCCAGGCGAGCGCCGCGCTGGCCGCGCATCATGCCGCTGTCGCCGCCGGGGGCACGGCCCTCACCACGCTCGGTTATGTCGCCGTGGCCAACGACGGTCGCACCTTCGCCGAAGAGATGGCCGCCACCACCGAGACGCAGGCGAGCCTCGCCGCCGTGGCGGGCGCGGTGCATGCCGCTGGCGGTCGTGTGTCCATCCAGTTGGGACATTGCGGCACGATGACCCGTACCCCCGACCGTCGTCACAAACGCCCGGGCGGTCCGTCGAAGACGCTGAACCTTTACGGTGCCGCGGTCGGGGCCTTGTTCACCCGCGAGATGACCGAGGCGGACATGGGCGAGGTGGCAGACGAATTCGTCGCTGCCGCCCTCGTGGCGGCCCAGGCCGGCTACGACGCGGTGGAGGTGCACATGGGGCACGGCTACCTGCTCAGCCAGTTCCTCAGCCCGCTCGCCAACCGCCGCCAGGACCGCTTCGGGGGTGCGGTCGAGAACCGCATCCGCTTCCCGGTGGAGGTGGCGCGTCGGGTGGTCGAAGCGGTGGGTGATCGCATGGCCGTGCTGGTGAAGGCCAACCTGCGCGACGGCAAGCGCGGAGGCACCGAGGTGGCGGATTGCATCGCACTCGCGCGGGCCCTTGAAACCGTGGGCGTACACGGCCTGGTGATGAGCGGTGGTTTCTCGCCGCACACGCCGATGTACCTGTTCCGCGGCCAATCGATGGCCGAGTCGATGCTGGCGACCGAGAAAAGCGCCTGGAATCGCTTCCTCATCAAGCTGGGCTCGAAAACGCCGGCCTTTCGCGACATGCCGTTCGAGGAACTCTACTTCCGTCGCGAGGCACTGCAGGTCCGCGAGGCCGTGAAGGGCATGAAGCTGTGCCTGCTCGGCGGCGTGCGTTCGGCGGAAAACGTGGCCACCGCGATGGCGGATGGCTTCGATGCGGTGGTGATGGGGCGTCCGCTGATTGCCGAGCCGGACCTGGTGCAGCGCTGGCAGGCGGGAGGAAACGCCGCTTCGCGATGCATCAACTGCAACCGCTGCGTGGGCGAGTTCTCCAGCGGGGCCGGGGTACGCTGCGTACTCAACCCGGTCAACGACCGCGCGCTCAACCAGCGCGCGGCCGGGTAGGCGGACGCGGCGCTGCCGCGTCCTGCCTCGGGAAACTGCCGTTACAGCAGGTCCTTCACGCCGTCACGCTCCTCGAGGAGCTCCTGGTGAGTGGCGTCCATCTTGCCGCGGCTGTAGTCGTCGACCGGCAGGCCCTGCACGATGGAGTAACGGCCGCCGCTGCAGGTGACGGGATAGGAGTAGATGACACCGGCGGGAATTCCGTAGCTGCCATCCGACGGGATTGCCATCGACACCCAGTCACCCTCGGGCGTGCCGAGCATCCTGGTGCGGATGTGGTCGATTGCGGCCGAGGCCGCCGAGGCCGCCGAGGAAGCGCCACGCGCCTTGATGATGGCGGCGCCGCGCTGCTGCACCGTCGGGATGAACGTGTCGCGTGTCCAGGCCTCGTCGACCAGCGAGGGGGCGGCCACGCCACCGACCGTCGTCTGCGAGAGGTCCGGATACTGCGTGGCGCTGTGGTTGCCCCAGATCGTCATGCGGCGGATATCGTTGACATGCTTGCCGGTCTTTTCCGCCAGCTGCGACAGCGCGCGGTTGTGGTCGAGGCGCGTCATCGCGGTGAAGTTAGCCGGGTTCAGCGACTTCGCGTTCTGCTGCGCGATGAGGGCGTTCGTGTTGGCGGGGTTGCCCACCACCAGCACCCGCACGTCACGCGAGGCGACTTCGTCCAGCGCCTTGCCCTGTGCGGAGAAGATCTGCGCGTTGGCGAGCAGCAGGTCCTTGCGCTCCATGCCGGGACCGCGGGGACGGGCGCCGACCAGCATCGCGGCATCGCAGTCGCGGAAGGCGACACGGGCGTCGTCCGTCGCCACCACCTTGTTCAGTGTCGGCAACGCGCAGTCGTTGAGTTCCATGACCACGCCCTGGAGCCCGGGCAGGGCCGGGGTGATCTCGAGCAGGTGCAGGTTGATCGGCTGATCGGGGCCGAGCATGGCACCGGAGGCGACGCGGAAGGCGAGGGCGTAACCGATCTGGCCGGCGGCGCCGGTGATGGCCACGTTGACGGGCTTCTTCATGGACAGGGAACTCCGTAAGGCACGACAATCACGAGGTCTAATCAGCTTTTGATGTTACCACCGCGGCCGCTGCCCACCGGCCGCTGCGGGAGGGGGCACGGGGCTGGGAGGAGGGGATTTTCATTCAGGGCTTGCAACCTATCTAGTGTTGTAGTTAACTATAACACCGTGGGGGCGAGAGGTGATGCCGTCATCACCCAACCGCCCACCCGGAATCGTCGAGGTCCCATGGACGCCCAGTGGAACGACAGCCAGCCGATTTACCGCCAACTGCGCGACCGCGTGGTAGCGATGATTCTTGACGGCACCCTCAAAGAGGGTGATCCGTTGCCGTCCGTGCGGACGGTGGCGGCGGATTTCCGGCTCAATCCCCTGACCGTGCTCAAGGGGTACCAGGAACTTGTCGACGAACAACTCGTGGAGAAACGGCGCGGCCGTGGCATGTACGTCGCCCCCGGTGCCCACGCGGCGCTGCTGAAGGGCGAACGCCAGAAGTTCCTCGAGGGCGAGTGGCCGCGAGTGGCGGCCACCATCCAGCGCCTCGGCTTCGATGCCGCCGAACTGCTCGCCACGCTGCCTGCGGCCGTGCCCGGTGACACCGGCGTGGTCGTTGCTGCGGACAGTCGCCAGGACACCAAGGACTGAATTTCCCGACCCCTCTTAGTTGGAGAAGCTCCCCGTGGGCACACTGATCGAAGCACGCGGACTCGCCAAGTCGTATGGCGCGACCCGGGCGCTGGATGATGTCTCCTTCACCGTCGACGAGGGCCGCATCGTCGGCCTCATCGGTCCGAACGGCGCCGGCAAGACCACCGTGCTGAAGGCCCTGCTCGGCCTCACCCCGTTCGCCGGCCACCTGCGCGTGGCCGGACTGGATCCCTACCGCCAGCGCGATGCGTTGATGCAGGAGGTCTGCTTCATCGCCGACGTTGCGGTGCTGCCGCGCTGGATCCGCGTCGACCAGGTGATCG
>JBJTPC010000113.1:0-4423 GCA_046074905.1 Gammaproteobacteria bacterium | reverse complement strand
GGAGGTCGAGCGACCAGGCCAGCCCGAGTTTCGTCACGTTGCCTGCATGGATATCCCGCAACGGCGAGGCACTGTCTGCGGCATAGGTACGTCCCCAGCCCGCCCAGTGACGACCGTCCACCTCATCGGCGAGCAGACGGTCATCGACGGGCGTGCCGGCGAGGGTCAACGGCAGCAGGCCGAAAGCCGCCAGGAACGCCAGGGCGCGCCAGCGCCAGGGATGGGAAGATGCCATGCAATTCCTCCTCGTGGCGCCGCGATTCCAGCCCTTCCGGACACGGCTTCACCCAGCAGAGCCTGCCTCAATCGGGGCAGGGTCCGCAACCGCCGCCGGGGCCCGGGTCACCCGCAGTTGAATTCATGTCAAGCCGCACCCTGCCAGGGGCGGTAATCTTGCGCCGGTCCCGGCATTTCCCGGGGTGAAGTTCTCGTTGTCGGGGTTGCTCCATGTTCGGCATCACTCCCTCCGCCCGCCTCCGTCCCTCGCCGTATTACGAAGCGACGCTCGCGGACGGCGTCACGGCGTTCACGGTCTACAACCACATGCTGATGCCCACCAGCTTCGGACATCCCGAGGAGGAGTACTGGCGCATCATCAACGGCGTGTCGATGTGGGATGTGGCCGTGGAGCGTCAGGTGCAGCTGCGCGGTCCCGATGCCGGCAAACTCGCCCAGATTCTTTGCCCGCGCGACCTGTCGGGCTGCGCGGTGGGGCAGGGCAAGTACGTGCCGCTGGTGAATCATCAGGGCGTGCTGATCAATGATCCCATCCTCCTGAAGCTGGCGGACGACTTGTATTGGCTGTCGATTGCGGACTCCAACATCTGGTTCTGGGCGCGAGCCATCGCCGCCGAGCGTGGGTTGCGGGTGGAGGTGAGCGAGCCGGATGTTTCGCCGCTCGCCGTACAGGGTCCGAAGGCCGAGGACGTGGTCGCCCATCTCTGCGGCGACTGGGTGCGCGGCCTCAAGTACTTCTGGTTCCGCGAGTTTTCGCTGGACGGTATCCCGATGGTGGTGGCGCGGTCCGGCTGGTCGAAACAGGGCGGCTTCGAGCTCTACCTGCAGGATGGCAGCCAAGGCATGCGCCTGTACAACCTCGTGAAGGAAGCCGGGCGCGGTTGGGACATCGGTCCCGGCAATCCCAGCTTCAACGAGCGGGTGGAGAGCGGCTTGCTGTCTTACGGCGGCGATACGGATGGCGAGACGAACCCGTTCGAGGTGCGCATGGGCAAGTACCTCGACCTCGGCGTTCCGGACGAGGTGATCGGCATCCAGGCCTTGCGCCGCATCCATGCCGAGGGTCCGAAGCGGCATCAACTGGGCGTGGTGCTCGATGGCGACGAGCCGACGCAGCTTGGTTTTCACTGGCATGCCATCGAGCAGGACGGCAAGCGCGTCGGTAGCCTGACCAACTGCGCCTGGTCGTACCGCCTGCGTCGCAACATCGGCTTCGCGCTCATTTCGCGCGCCTGCCAGGCGGGGCAGCGCGTCACCGTCATCAAGGACGGGCAGCCGCTTTCGGGTACGCTGCAGGATCTGCCCTTCATTTGATCTCGGGTCGCCTCTTTCCACGCTTGCTGCGGATTTCGGGACATGTACAGCGGATTGCACGACCACGCCGAATGGGTTCTGCCGCGGGCGCTGGAGGAAGCGGGCGGGATGCATCCAGCACGTCCGTGGGTGATGGAGACCGGCGGTGCCAGCCTGAGCTACGGCGAGGCCGCGGCCCAGATGCATGCCGTCGCCGGCTATTTCTCCGGGTTGGGCGTGGCGCCTGGCGACCGCGTGGCCGTCATGCTGCCGAATTCACTCGATTTCGTGCGTGTCTGGATGGGCTTGGGGCGGTTGGCTGCGGTGGCCGTGTTCATCAATACCGAACTGCGTGGCGCCTTCCTGCAGCACCAACTCGTGCAATCGGCCGTGGAGCGGCTGGTGATTCATGCCGCGCTCCTGCCGGCGCTGTCGGGTCTCGACCGCTCGGCGATGGCCCTGCGGCAGTTGGTGGTGGTAACGGATCACCTGGACGGTCCATCGGTCGGTGCCGGAGCCGGTCGCCACCACGAGGTCGGCGCGGCGGTGCCTCTGCCCGAATGGTCGGACCTGCAACAACTGTCTTTCGCCGCGGCTTGCCACGCGCCGCCCTATGCCGGTGCCTGGCCGAAACCCACGGACATCGCGGGCATCATGTACACGTCGGGTACCAGTGGCCCGGCGAAGGGCGTGCTGTTGCCGCACGCACACCTGTTCCTGTTCGGCGTGGGTGGACAGAAAGCCACCCAACTGCAGCCCGAGGACCGCTACTACATTCCCATGCCGCTGTTCCACGTGAACGCGCTCGGCATGCAGCTGGCGGCCACCTTGCTGTGTGGCGCCTCGGCGGTGCTGCGTGCCAGGTTCAGTGCCGGCGAGTGGGTGGCGGATATCCGGCGCTTCGCGGCCACGGCCACCAACCTGCTCGGTGTCCAGGCCGCCTTCGTGGTGGCGCAACCGGCAGACGACCATGATGCGGAACACTCCCTGCGGGTCATCGTGAACGCGCCGAACATCCCGGAGCATGAACGGCTCCTGCGGACCCGTTTCGGCGTGCGCGATGTCATCTCCGGGTTCGGCATGACCGAGGTGAACATCCCGGTCTGGGGACGGCTGGGCGAGTCGCGACCGGGAGCGGCCGGTTGGCCGCATGCCGAGCACTTCGAGGTCATCATCGCCGACCCGGAAACCGACGAGGAGCGTCCGCGCGGCGAGGTGGGCGAGATTCTCGTGCGTCCGAAGGTGCCTTTCGGCTTCATGGCCGGCTATTTCCGCGAACCGGCCAAGACCGTCGAGGCCTGGCGCAACCTGTGGTTCCATACCGGGGATGCCGGGACCATGGCCGAGGATGGCCTGGTCACTTTCATCGACCGCATCAAGGACTGCATCCGGCGCCGCGGCGAAAACATCTCCGCCACCGAAGTGGAGCAGGTGGTGGCCGGAATGCCCGGTGTCGCCGAAGTGGCTGCCTACGCGGTGAAGTCCGAGATTGCCGGTGGCGAGGACGAGGTGATGCTGGCCGTGGTGCTGGCACCGGCAGCGACCCTCGATGCCGCCGAGATCGGCGAACGCGCGGCCGCACTGCTGCCGCGTTTCGCCAATCCGCGCTTCATCGCGCTGCTGTCGGAACTGCCGAAGACGTCCACCGGCAAGGTGCAGCGCGAAGTCTTGCGCAAGCGCGGGACGGCGGGCGCGGTGGATCGATTGGCCTTGCGGCGGTGAGGCACCGTCTTTCGCTGCCGCTCAACCCGCCGACTTCACCCGCTGCCTGAAAGCGTGCAGTAGCGGTTCCGTGTAACCGTTGGGCTGTGCCGCGCCCTCGAACACCAGGGCCCGAGCCGCCTGGTAGGCCAGGCTGGTGGCCTCATGGCCGGCCATTGGACGGTAAGCCGGATCGCCGGCGTTCTGCGCGTCCACCTTGGCGGCCATGCGCTGCAGGGCGGCGTCCACCTCGGCGGCCGTGCATACCCCGTGGAGGAGCCAGTTCGCCATGTGTTGCGAACTGATGCGCAGCGTGGCGCGGTCTTCCATCAGGCCGATGTCGTGGATGTCGGGCACCTTCGAGCAGCCCACGCCCTGATCGACCCAGCGCACGACATAGCCGAGGA
Organism: Gammaproteobacteria bacterium; assembly: GCA_046074905.1. Classification (GTDB taxonomy): domain Bacteria; phylum Pseudomonadota; class Gammaproteobacteria; order Steroidobacterales; family Steroidobacteraceae; genus CAIOHZ01. The sequence continues at coordinate 785 of JBJTPC010000113.1, read as the reverse complement.
TGCCTTGGGCATTGTTGTCGAGTTCCTCGCGGATTTCCTCCGGGCGCCAATTGCGGCCGCGGGCGACGGGGATGGTCAGCAACGCCTCGAGCGGTGCCACGGGTTCGGCGGCGCGCTCCCCTTGCCGCGCGAACACGTCGACCGCGTGATAGTGCAGCGCGTGCAGCGTGGCCGCCGTCGGGCTCGGCACCCAGGCCGTGGTGGCACCGGCGCGGGGATGGGCAATCTTCTGCTGCAGCATGTCGCCCAGGCGGTCGGGCATGGCCCACATGCCCTTGCCGATCTGCGCACGGCCCGAGAATCCCGCCGCGAGCCCGATCTGCACATTGCGGTCCTCGTAGGCGGCAATCCAGCGCGAGTTCTTGATTTCCGCCTTGCGGATCATCGGTCCCGCCAGCATCGCGGTGTGCATCTCGTCCCCGGTGCGGTCGAGGAAGCCGGTATTGATGAACATCACCCGATGCCGCACGGCATGGATGCAGGCGGCGAGGTTCGCCGAGGTCCGGCGCTCCTCGTCCATCACGCCGACCTTGATCGTGTGTCGCGCGAGACCGAGCAAATCCTCCACGGCGTCGAAGAGCTCGTTGGTGAAGGCCGCCTCGGCCGGGCCATGCATTTTCGGCTTGACGATGTAGATCGAGCCGGCGCGGCTGTTGCGCCGCTGGCTGTTCCCGAGCAGGTCATGCTTGGCGATGAGCGAGGTGATGGCGGCGTCCAGGATGCCCTCGGGTGCCTCGCTGCCGTCGGCCAGGCGGATGGCCGGTGTGGTCATCAGGTGGCCGACA
>JBJTPC010000112.1:0-7154 GCA_046074905.1 Gammaproteobacteria bacterium | reverse complement strand
AGAAGCTCAAGACCTACATCTACAACCAGCCCGCGCTGTACGACTTCACCGGCTTCACGTTCACCGGTCCGGCGCCGGCATTGTTCCAGGGCCTGGTATCGGTGCCGCAGAACGGCAAGGGCGGCAACATCAAGGGCGCCGAACTCGCCTTCTCGCTGCCTGGTTCCATCCTCACGGATGCGCTGGCGGACTTCGGCATCACGGCGAATGCCTCGTTCACGGACAGCTCCATCAAGCCGAATCCGAGCGACCCTGCCACGCCGCTGCCGGGCCTGTCGGAGACGGTGTGGAACCTCACCGCCTACTACGAGAAGAACGGCTTCTCGGCCCGCGCCAGCCAGCGCAACCGGTCGAAGTTCCTCGGCGAAGTGGCGGGCTTCGGCAACGGCCGCACGCTGCGTTACGTGAAGGGCGAGTCGATTCTCGACCTCCAGTTCGGTTACGAGCTGCAGAGTGGTCCGGCCAAGGGCCTGAACCTCCTGCTCCAGCTGAACAACGTGACCAACGAGCCGTTCTCGACCTACAACAACGGTCAGTTGCAGCAGGTCGTGAACTACCAGGATTACGGCCGGACGATCCTGGTCGGCGCCAGCTACAAGCTCTGATCCTGTGATGGAATACCCCCGTCGGCCGCCTGGCCGGCGGGGGTTTTTCTTGTCCGGTTCCGCGGCTGGAGTGGAAGCACATGGCTGACAGGCGGCTGAAGCGGGTGGTCATCGTCGGTGGCGGTACCGCCGGATGGATGGCAGCGGCGGCCATCAACAAGATCTTCGGCGAACGCGTTGCCGTGACGCTGGTCGAGTCCGACGAGATCGGCATCGTCGGGGTCGGCGAGGCGACCATACCCCCCATCCGCGCCTTCAACGCGATGGTCGGCCTCGACGAGGACGAGTTCCTGCGCGCCACGCAGGGCACCATCAAGCTGGGCATCGAGTTCGTCGGCTGGTTGCGTCCGGGCGAATCGTACATCCATGCCTTCGGCTCGGTCGGCAAGGATCTCGGCCTTGCGCCCTTCTGGCAGTACTGGCTGCGTGCCCGGCAGCTGGGTCGCGCCGGGCCGATCGGCGACTATTCCGTCTCGGGCGTGGCCGCGCTGGCCAACAAGTTCTTCCGTGGCGAGCCGCCCCCGGGCAGCCACATCCAGGCCCTCACCCACGCCTTCCATTTCGATGCTGGCCTGTATGCGCGCTTCCTGCGCGGCCTGTGCGAGGGCCGAGGCGTGGTTCGCGAGGAAGGCAGGATCATCGACGTGCGGCTCCGTGCCCAGGATGGCCACATCGAGTCGGTGCAGCTTGCCGATGGCCGCATCATCGCCGGCGACCTGTTCATCGACTGCTCCGGCTTCCGGTCGATGTTGCTGGGCCAGGCCCTGGGCGTGCCCTACGTCGACTGGTCACACTGGCTGCCGGCGAACCGCGCCTGGGCCGTACCCTGCGCGTTGCCGCATCCCGCCGAGCCGTATACCCGCTCCACCGCCCGGGAAGCCGGCTGGCAATGGCGCATCCCGCTGCAGCATCGCATCGGCAATGGCTATGTCTTCAGCAGCGAGTTCATCGGCGAAGACGAGGCGGCATCGCAGCTGCTGTCGCGACTCGACGGCCGCGCCCTCGCCGAGCCGCGGCTGATTCGCTTCACGACCGGCCATCGTCGCCATTTCTGGTTCCGGAATTGCGTGGCGCTGGGCCTGGCGAGCGGTTTCCTGGAGCCGCTCGAGTCCACCAGCATCCACTTGGTGCATTCCAACATCGCGCGCCTGATCAACTTCTTCCCGGACCTCGATTTCGCGCAGGCGAACATCGACGAGTACAACGCCCAGACCCTGTTCGAGTTCGAGCGGATCCGCGATTTCATCATCCTCCACTACACCGCGAACGAGCGCAGCGGTCCGTTGTGGGACCACGTGCGCCATATGCCGCTGCCGGCCGAGCTGCTGCAGAAGATGGCCGTGTTCCGGGCCAACGGTCGCATCATGCGCGTGAACAACGAGTTGTTCGCCGAGGACAGCTGGCTGCAGGTCTTCCTCGGCCAGGGCGTCATGCCCGCGGGTCACAACCCGCTGGCCGATGCGCTGTCCGATGACGAGGCCGTCGAGTTCGTCCATACCGTCGGGCAGTTGACGCGCCAGCGCGTCGACAGCCTGCCCACCCACACCGACTGGATCGCCCGCCACGCCAAGGCGGGTGCTCCTCCCTGACCTACAGGAACGCCCCATGCGCCGCCTGCCCGCCCTGCTGCTTGCTGCCTGCACCGTCTTCCTTCCGGGACCGTCCGTGGCTGCCGCCGCGTCCGTGGGAACGGCTCCCGGTACCCATGTCGAGCGCCCACCCACCGACGAGTTCATCTACTTCCTGCTGCCGGACCGGTTCGAGAACGGCGATCCGGCCAACGATCGCGGCGGCCTCAAGGGTGACCGCCTCGCGACCGGCTTCGACCCGACGCACAAGGGCTTCTTCCACGGTGGCGATCTCCAGGGCTTGATCCGCCGCCTCGACTACATCCAGTCGCTCGGTGCCACGGCGATCTGGCTCGGGCCCATCTACCAGAACAAGCCGGTGCAGGGTCCGGCGGGTGACGAATCCGCCGGCTATCACGGCTACTGGATCACCGACTTCACGCGGGTGGACCGCCATTACGGCACCGACGCGGAGATGAAGGCGTTCGTGGAAGCCGCCCACGCCCGCGGCATCAAGGTGTACCTCGACATCATCACCAACCATACGGCGGACGTGATTACCTACCGCGAGTGCCCGCGCATCGGCTGTCCCTACCGCTCGCGCGCGGATTACCCGGGTCAGGCCTACGAAGCGTACGTTCCCGCGGGCGAGGAGAACGTGAAGGTACCGGCGTGGCTCAATGACGTGCGCTGGTACAACAATCGCGGCAACTCCACCTTCGAGGGCGAATCCTCGCAGCTCGGCGACTTCGTCGGCCTCGATGACCTGAACACCCAGGATCCGCGCGTGGTGCAGGGTTTCATCGACATCTACGCCGACTGGATCACACGCTATCGCATCGACGGATTCCGTATCGACACCGCGAAGCATGTGAATCCCGAGTTCTGGCGCGAATTCGTGCCGGCGATGCGCCAACGGGCGCGCCTGCTCGGCATTCCACATTTCCACATCTTCGGCGAGGTGGCGACGGACGACTTGGATCCGGCGCTGCTGGCGCGCTGGACCCGCATCGCCGAATTGCCCGGCACCCTCGACTTCGGCTTCGCGGCCGCGGTGCGCGGCACACTGGCGGGCACGGCCGGCACGGACCTGCTCGCCAAGCTGTTCGAAGCCGATGTCCTCTATGCCGGCGGCGAGGAGCAGGCCTTGACGCTACCGACCTTCATCAGCAACCACGATGCCGGTCGACTGGCGTGGTTCATCCGCCGCGCGCGTCCGGACGCCCCCGCCGATGAGGTGCTGGCGCGGGTGCGACTGGGCCACGCGCTGCTGATGCTCCTGCGCGGCGTCCCGACGGTCTACTACGGCGACGAGCAGGGCTTCGTCGGTCTGGGCGGCGACCAGGCGGCACGGCAGGACATGTTCCCGAGCCAGACCGCTTCCTACAACACCCAGCCCTTGCTCGGGACCGCGGCGACCACCGCGGACAGCAACTTCGACACCCGCCATCCGCTGTACCGGCAGCTGCAGCAACTCGCGGCGGCTCGCGCCGGACATGACGCCTTGCGGCGCGGTCGCCAGGTGACGCGATTCGCCAGCCCCCAGCCCGGGCTGTTCGCGGCATCACGTTTTTCGCCGACCACCGGCAAGGAAGTGCTGCTCGCCTTCAACACCACCGGCCAACCGCTCGAGGCGAATGTCGTGGTCGAGTCGGGTTCGCGCACTTTCCGCAGCGTGCTCGGCGAGTGCGCATCGACCGTGCGTGCGCCGGGCAGCTACCGCGTGAAGCTGCCCGCTTTCGGGTTCCTGGCCTGTGCTGCGGAGTAACGGCATGTCGCGAACGACCGGGTCAACGCGTCGCGGAAGCTGGGCGGCCCTGCTGGCGCTATTGCTCGCGGGTACGGCCTTGCCTGAAAGCGCGCGCGCCGCCGAGTCGGTCGGCGTGCGTGCCACTTCGCCTGACGGCAGCCTCGCGGTGGAGGTCACCACCAACGGCGAGGGCCGGCCGGAGTATCGGCTCCTGCGGCAAGGCCAGCCGGTGCTCGAGACTTCACGCCTCGGCTTCCTGCTCGCCGATGCCCCCAAGCTCGAGCGCAACCTCGCGATCATCGGCAGCAGCACCCGCGACCATGACCAGACCTGGGAGCAACCCTGGGGCGAGGAGCGCACCGTACGCGACCACCATCGCGAACTGCGGGTGCAGTTCCGCGAGACCGGCAGCCTGGCGCGCCGCTTCGACGTGGTGTTCCGGCTGTTCGACGACGCGCTCGGTTTTCGCTACGAGTTCCCGCAGCAGCCGAATCTCGCCACCGCGCGCATCGTCGAGGAACTCACCGAGTTCACCATCGCCGGCGACGGCGAAGCCTGGTGGATCCCGGCGGGCGAGTGGAATCGCTACGAATACCTCTACCAGCGCACGCCCCTGCGCGAAGTCGCCCAAGTCCACACGCCCTTCACCATGCGGCGCAACGACGGCCTGCATCTCGCCTTCCATGAGGCGGCGCTGGTCGATTATGCGGCGATGTGGCTGCGGCGCGCGGAGGGCACACGGTTCCGCGCGAACCTCTCGCCTGCCGCCGGCGGTGCCAAGGTAGTGCGGACGCTGCCTTTCAATACGCCCTGGCGCACGGTACAGGTGGCCACCGATCCGGCGGCACTCTACGCATCGGCACGCGTGGTGCTGAACTTGAACGAACCGAACCGCCTTGGCGATGTGTCGTGGTTCAAGCCGCACAAGTACGTCGGTGTGTGGTGGGGCATGCACCTCGACACCCAGAGCTGGGCTTCCGGACCGAACCATGGGGCGAGCACGGCCTACACGCGCAAGATGATCGATTTCGCCGCCGAGCATGGGTTCCGCAGTGTGCTGGTCGAGGGCTGGAACGAGGGCTGGGACGGCGACTGGTTCGCCAACGGCTGGACCTTCAGTTTCACGCGTCCCTACCCGGACTTCGATCTGGAAGGACTGGCCACCTACGCGCGCACCAAGGGCGTGCGCCTCATGGGTCATCACGAGACCTCCGCGAACATCGCCCACTACGAACCACAGTTGGCTGCCGCCCTCGACCTCTACCAGCGGCTGGGCATCGATTCGGTGAAGACCGGCTATGTGGCCGATGCGGGCGGGGTGCAGGACCGTGCCGCCGATGGCAGCATCGTGTTCGAGTGGCACGATGGCCAACGCATGAGCCGCCATCACCTGCACGTCGTGGCAGAAGCAGCCAAGCGCCGGATTGCGGTGAATCCACACGAACCCATCAAGGACACCGGACTGCGCCGGACCTACCCGAACTGGGTGGCGCGTGAGGGGGCCCGTGGCATGGAGTACAACGCCTGGGGCGCGCCGAAGAACCCGCCGGAGCACGAAATCAACCTCGTGTTCACGCGCATGCTCGCCGGTCCCATGGACTACACGCCAGGCGTACTCAGCCTGCGCGGGCGCGGGGACACGCGCATCCCCTCGACCATGGCGCGCCAGCTGGCGCTTTACGTGCTGATCTACAGTCCGATCCAGATGGCAGCGGACCTTCCGGAGAACTACGCCCGCTTCCCGAAGCCGTTCCGCTTCATCAAGGAAGTGCCGGCCGACTGGGCGGAGACGCGCGTGCTCAACGGCGAGATCGGCGACTACGTGACCATCGTCCGCAAGGACCGTCACAGCGAGGACTGGTACCTCGGCGCCGGCACGGACGAGCAGGGCCGCACGCTGGAGGTGACGCTGGACTTCCTGGACCGGAGCCGCCGCTATGTAGCGCAAATCTACCGGGACGGGGACGAGGCGGATTTTCGCACCGACCGCCAGTTCGACCTCGTGGTCGAGGAGCGACCGGTCGGTCGGGGCGATCGCCTGACGCTTCGGCTGGCCCCGGGCGGCGGACAGGCAATTCGCTTCAAGGCGCTCTGACCCGGCCGCCACCGGTGCCGCTCACGGTGCCGGGTCGTCCTCAGGAGGCCTTGCCGGGCCCCGTGGCCGTTGCGGCAAGCCACTCGTCGACCAGGTGCTCGAGCACGGTGAGTGGCACGCCGCCGCTGCCGAGCACCACGCGGTGGAACTCCTTGAGGTCGAAGCGCTTGCCCAGGGCCCGACGGGCGCGTTCACGCAACTCGAGAATCTTCAGCTGGCCCACCTTGTAGGCGCAGGCCTGCCCCGGCATACCCATGTAGCGCTCGATTTCGGTGGTGACCGCGGCTTCGTCCATGCCGGTGTGGTCGACCATGTAGGCGATGGCCTCCTCGCGGCTCCAGCCCCGCGCGTGCATGCCGGTATCGACCACCAGCCGCACCGCGCGGAACATCTCGGCCTGGAGCCGGCCGAGATCACCCAGCGGATCGTCGCGGTACATGCCGATTTCCGCCGCCAGCCGCTCGGCGTAGAGCGCCCAGCCCTCGGCATAGGCCGAGTAGAGCGTCTGCTGGCGGATGAAGGGCAAACCCTCCAGGGTTTGGGCCTGGGCGATCTGGAAGTGGTGACCGGGGATACCCTCATGATAGGCGAGCGTCTTCATGGCCCAGAGGGGTGTCTCGCCGACGTCGCGCAAGTTGGCGAAGAACTTGCCCGGCCGCGAGCCATCCAGCGCCGGTGGTTCGTAGTAAGCCCCGGCTGAACCCTTTTCCGCGGTCGGCGGCACGCGTTCCACCACCAGCGCTTGCGGCGGCAATACCGCGAAGTACTGCGGCATCCGCGCGTTCACGTCCTCAAGCAGCTGCGTGTAGCGCGCCAGCACCTCCTTGCGACCGGCCTCCGTGTTGGGCAGGACATGACGCGGATCGCGCCGCAGTTGCTGGACGCGTGCCGCCACCGTACCCGTGGCCAGACCCTGACCGCGCAGCAGGGTATCCATTTCGGCGTCGATGCGGGCCACCTCGGACAGCCCCAGTTGATGGACCTGGTCGGGCGTGTAATCCGTGCTGGTCATCTGGCGCAGCATCAGGGCGTAATACTCCGCCCCGTCCGACAGTCGTCCCACGCCGGCGGCCTGCTGCAGCGCCCGGGGACGGATCGCCTCGAGCGCTGCGACCATGCGCGCATACGCCGGCAGC
>JBJTPC010000111.1:0-2610 GCA_046074905.1 Gammaproteobacteria bacterium | reverse complement strand
TGCATCGAGACGACATCGCTGCCGGCGCCAGCCTCCGACATCGCCAAGGCCCCGATATGCTCTCCGGAGACGAGTTTCGGCAGGTAGCGGTCGCGCTGCGCGTCCGTGCCATTCAGCCGCAGCTGGTTCACGCAGAGGTTGGAATGGGCGCCGTACGAAAGACCGACGGAGGCGGATGCACGGGAGATTTCCTCCACCGCGACGGTGTGGGCGAGGTAGCCCAGACCCGCCCCTCCCCAGCGTTCGGGCACCGTGATGCCCAGCAGGCCCTGCTCACCCAGTTGGCGCCACAGCTCCGGGGGGAACTGGTTGCTGCGGTCAATTTCGGCAGCGCGGGGGGCGATGCAGGCCTGGGCGAAGCGGCGGACCTGCTGGCGTACTTCATCGATTGCTTCGTCGAGACCGAAATCGAAATCCGTATCGAGACAGAGACCCATGACTGGCTTCCATTCTGGTTATTCGATGATATGATTGTTCAACAATTAAACATCAGTGGCAAGTCACGGGAGGCTCCATGATCGGCCTAGATCCCCTCCGGACCGGGCAAGTGCTGGAGACGGCAATTCAATGCCATTCAGCGGAGTTCATTGCCAATCGCGACGCAATGTCGACCTTGGTGGCTGATTTGCAGACCCGACTGGCGCATGTCGCGAGCGGTGGCAGCGCCGAGGCCCGGGCCCGACACACGGCCCGCGGCAAACTGCTGGTTCGGGACCGCATCGATGCGCTGCTGGATCCAGGCAGCCCGTTTCTGGAGCTGTCCGCCCTGGCTGCCCATGGGCAGTATGGCGACGAGGTTCCGGCGGCGGGCATCGTGACCGGCATCGGCCGGATCGTCGGCCGCGAATGCATCGTGGTGGCCAACGACGCCACCGTGAAGGGCGGGACCTACTATCGCCTGACCGTCAAGAAGCACCTGCGTGCCCAGGAAATCGCTGCCGAGAACCGGTTGCCATGCCTCTACCTCGTGGATTCGGGTGGCGCATTCCTCCCGGCGCAGGACGAGGTGTTCCCCAACCGCGACCATTTCGGACGGATTTTTTTCAACCAGGCCAATCTCTCGGCGGCGGGCATCCCGCAACTGGCCGTGGTGATGGGCTCGTGCACGGCGGGGGGCGCCTACGTGCCGGCAATGGCAGACGAGGCCATCATCGTGCGCAACCAAGGCACGATTTTCCTCGCCGGACCGCCGCTGGTGAAGGCGGCGACGGGTGAGGTGGTCACTGCCGAGGAACTCGGTGGCGGCGACGTCCACACCCGCCTGTCGGGCGTCGCGGACCATCTGGCGGAGAGCGACCTCCATGCGCTCGCGATCGCCCGCCAGTGCGTGGCGCGCTTCAATATCCGCAAGGAGGTGCGTCTCGAGGTCGCGCCCGTGGAAGAGCCACGGTACCCCGCAGCGGAGCTTCATGGCGTGATCCCTGCGGATGCACGCAAGCCCTTCGATGTGCGGGAGGTGATTGCCCGCGTGGTCGATGGCAGCCGCTTCGACGAGTTCAAGGCACGCTACGGCACCACGTTGGTCTGCGGTTTCGCGCGCCTGCAGGGATATCCCGTCGGCGTCGTCGCCAACAACGGGATCCTGTTCGGCGAGTCGGCACGGAAAGGCGCGCACTTCATCGAGCTGTGCACGCAGCGCGGCATCCCGCTGGTCTTTCTCCAGAACATCACCGGCTTCATGGTCGGACGCAAGGCGGAGAATGCCGGCATCGCGAAGGAGGGAGCGAAGCTGGTACATGCAGTGGCCACGGCCCGCGTTCCCAAGCTGACCGTGATCATCGGTGGCAGCTTCGGTGCCGGAAATTACGGGATGTGCGGTCGTGCCTACGGCCCGCGTTTCCTGTGGATGTGGCCCAACGCGCGCATCTCCGTGATGGGCGGCGAGCAGGCAGCCAGCGTGCTGGCGACCGTGAAACGCGACCAGCTCGCGGCAGCCGGCCGGGAATGGAGCGCCGAGGAAGAAGCCGCGTTCAAGGCCCCGCTGCGCGAGCAGTATGAGCGTCAAGGCCATCCGTACTACGCCAGCAGCCGCTTGTGGGATGACGGCGTGATCGATCCGGCTGAAACCCGCCGCGTGCTGGCGCTCGGACTGTCTGCCGCCCTGAATGCCCCGCACGGCCCGGATGCGCCGACGCGCACGGGCGTGTTCCGGATGTGAGGTCGCAAGCATGAACCCACCGATGAACCCTCCGCATTCCACGATGACCGCCCCGGTCCTCGAAGTGGTCGATGACGGTCCCGTGAGAACCCTCTGGCTCAACCGGCCTGCAGTCCATAACGCGCTGGACGAGGGCCTGATGGCCGAACTCAACGCCGCCCTGCAAGCCATCCGGCATGACACCTCGGTCCGCGTGGTGGTGCTGGCCGGTCGCGGTCGCAGTTTCTGCGCCGGCGGCGACCTGAACTGGATGCAGCGGGCGGCGCGCAACGGGCCTGCGGAGAATCTTGCCGATGCACGGCGGCTCGCCGCCCTGTTCCAGGCAGTGAGAACCTCGCCGACACCGGTCATTGCCCGGGTGCAAGGCAATGCCTTGGCCGGAGGAACGGGGCTGGTGGCTGCCTGCGACATCGCCATTGCGGACACCACCGCGCGGTTCGGGGTCACCGAGG
>JBJTPC010000110.1:0-2315 GCA_046074905.1 Gammaproteobacteria bacterium | reverse complement strand
ATCGCACCTTCCACCGCCGTGGCATCCCAGGCGTTGGTCTACGGACACTACGCGCGACGCTGGCGCGACGCCGGATTCTGGAAGCGCGTGCTGCGGGGCGAGGTGCCAGTGGGGCGGGCGCTGGGCGAGTGGCTCGGTCATCAGGCACGTGCCTGGCGGGGCAAGCGCACCACCCGCCCTGCCGGCGAGTCCGGCCGTGGTTTGTCCGGTGAACGTCGCGGGACGGTCGATGTGCCAAGCCGGCTGCTGGCAGCGGTGGAACGCAGTACCCGGCCCATGCTTTGGGTCTTGAGCGGACGCGACCGCACCGCCGCCGAGTTCCGCGCACTGGTGCTGTCGTCCCCGGCCTGGCAGGCCGCGCTGGCGCGGGCCGGCCATGAACGTCACACCTTGGAGGAGGCGGACCACACCCTCTCCGAACCTCGTCATCACGATCAACTGGCCGCGCTCGCCCTCGACTGGCTTACTCGCGTGGCTTGAAGTCTGCCGGCACCAACTGGTGCCGGTCGAGGAGCTTGTAGAAATCCGTACGGTTCCGGCGAGCCAGACGGGCCGCCTGGCTGACATTGCCGGCGGTGATCTGCAGGATCTGCACCAGGTAGTTGCGCGTGAACTCGTCGCGCGCCTCATCGAAGCTGGCCAGCCGTCCGGCCACGCCACCGAGCGCGGTCTCGACCAGTTCGGCGGGAATCACCTGCGTCTGCGCCATCGCCACGTTCTGGCGCACGATGGCCTGCAACTGCTGAACGTTGCCCGGCCACTCGGCGGTGGAAAGCAGTTCCACCGCCTCCGGGGCGTAAATGCGGCGCACGCCGGTCTCCATCGCCACGCGTTCGAGGAAGTGGGCCACCAGCAAGGGAATGTCCTCGCGACGGCGGGCCAGCGGCGGCACGTCGATGTGCACCACATTCAACTTGTAGTAAAGATCCTCGCGGAACCGCCCGAGGGCCACCAGTTGCGAAAGATCGCGATGCGTGCCGCTGATCACGCGCACGTTCACCGGCGCGGCCTGCGCACCGCCGAGCGGAATCAACAGGCCATCCTGCAGCACGCGCAGCAAACGCGGCTGCAGCGCGCTTGGCAGGTCGGCGATGTCGTCGAGGTAGAGGGTTCCCCCCTCGGCACTGCGCAGCACACCGGGATGGTCACGCAGGGCGCCGGAAAAGGCCCCCTTCACGTGACCGAACAGCTCGGACTCGAGCAGTTCCCCGCCCACCGCGCTGCAACTGAAGGCGACGAACGGCGCTGCCGCCCGGGAACTGGCACGGTGGATGGCCCGGGCCAACACTTCCTTGCCGGAGCCCGGCTCGCCGGTGAGCAGGATGCGTGCATCGGTGCCTGCGGCCAGATGCGCCTGCGCCAGCTTCTGCTCCAGCAGCGGGCTGCGCGTGACGATGCCGCGCCGCCACTCCTCGTCGATGGTCGGGACGCCGGAGATCTTCAGCGCCTTCTGCACCTGGTCGAGCAGTTCCTGCTTCTCGACCGGCTTGGTGAGAAAGCTGAAGGCACCGCTCTGCGTGGCGCGGACGGCATCGGGGATGGTGCCGTGCGCCGTCAGGAGAATGACCTTGAGCCCGGGATAGCGCACCTGCAATTCGCGGAGCAGGACCACACCGTCCATCGGCTCCATGCGCAGGTCGGTGATGACGAGATCCGGCCGGAAGCGCGCCGCCGCCTCGAGTGCCAGCGGGCCATTGGCCACCGGCTCCACCTCGTAGTTCTCGGCACGCAGCCGGATGGTGAGCAGGCGCAACAGGCCGTGTCGTCATCGACGACCATCACCTTGGCGCGGCGCTTCTGGCTGTCGCGTCGCGAGATCATCAGGGACGCTTCGGTGGACGTGCTGCCGGCGGCGGCGTGACCGGGGCGGCGGGGACGTTGCCACGCTCCAGTTCGATGATCGCCGCCAGTTTCTTCTGCGCATCGTCGAGCGCCCGCCGCAGGCGGTTGTTCTCGTCGAGTTCCTGCTGCAGGCGGCGGGTGAGGGCGATCGTGCGGTCACGGTCGCGTTGCGCGCCCTCGGTCTGCAGGCGGAGGTTTTCGGACTGCAGCGCCAGCCGGGCGTCGAGAGCCGCCACGGTCCACTGCGCGAGGGCTCGCGAGCCGGCCGGCAGGGGCGGCTGCTCGCGGGCGAGCAATTCGCCGAGATGCTGGCGGGCCAGCAGCGGATCGGCCCCCGGCAACCGCGGATTTGCCAGGGCCAGACCGAGACGCAGCCGAGCATCGAAGGAACGCTGTTCCTCCCAGCCGCTGCGCGCTGCCGCCATCAGCTCCGCCTGCTGGGCCGGACCGGCTGCCGCGAGGGATTCCAGCCA
>JBJTPC010000109.1:0-2228 GCA_046074905.1 Gammaproteobacteria bacterium | reverse complement strand
TTCCGACCGTGCCAAAATCCGCCGTGGCTGGCGGCCGCGCTCCGCCCTTTTTCATGGACGGCCGCGCGGCCATCCCCCACCCTCGCGCGCATGGTGCCCCCGATCGCCCTTTTTCCGACCGAGCTGCTGCCGCCACCGCTGCTGGGCGCGCTGATTTCGCCCACCCACTGGCCGTTTGTCGTGCTGGCGGCGAGCGTGACCTTCATCATCGTGGGCATCGGCAAACTGCGGATGCACCCGTTTGTGGCGCTCGTGCTGGCGGCGCTGGTGGCCGGACTGCTGGCGGGCAGGGACGCGTGGACGGTGGTCAATGCGGGCGGCAAGGAAGTGGTGTACGGGCCGTACCTAGGGGTGGTCGAGCTGATGGCCAAGGGGTTTGGCGACACGGCGCGGGGCATTGCCATTTCGATCGCCTTTGCCAGCATCATCGGGTTGTGCCTGATGGAAAGCGGGGCGGCGGACAAGGTGGTGCGCCGGTTCCTGGCGCTGTTCGGCGAGAAACACGCGGGCTGGGCGCTGCTGTGGAGCACGTACCTGCTGAGCGTGCCGATTTTCTTCGACACCATGTTCATGCTGATGGCGCCGCTGGCCAAGGCGCTGCGGCTGCGCACCGGCAAGGACTACATGCTGTACGTGCTGTGCGTGTGCTGCGGCGGGGTGATCACGCATTCGCTGACCGTGCCGCACCCGGGCCCGATCGCCGCGGTGGAAAACCTCAGGGTGGATGTCGGCTTCTCGATCCTGGCCGGCTTCCTCGGCGGCCTGGTGCCGGCGGTGGTCGGGTTTTTCGCCTGCGTCTGGATCAACCGCCGCCTGGACGTGCCGCTGCGCGACACGCCGGGCACGTCGCTCGACGAACTGCGGAAGCTCGTCGACAAGGACGAGCGCGAGCTGCCCGGCCTGCTGGCCTCGCTGACGCCGGTCATCCTGCCGATCCTGCTCATCAGCGGCGCCTCGTTTTTCAAGGTGACGGCCGACACGGCGAAACTCGGCGCAGGCTGGAGCCAGTCGGTCATCGGCCTCCTGGGCGGGGCCGACGGTTTTCAGGCGGTGCGGCAGTACGTCGAATTCTTCGGCGACAAGAATGTCGCGCTCGGCATCGGGGCGGTCATGGCACTGGTGCTGCTGGCGCGGCAGCGCGGGTACGGGCTGGCTACCATCGAGAAGCTGATGGGCCCGCCGATCGAGACGGCGGCGGTCATCATCCTGATCACGAGCGCGGGCGGAGCCTTCGGTTTCATGCTGCGCAGCGTGGGAGTGGGCGACGCCATCAAGGCGGTGGCCGCCGGCAGCAACCTGAACCTGCTGCTGCTCGCCTACGCGGTGGCCTCGGTCATCCGCGTGGCCCAGGGCAGCGCCACCGTCGCCATGCTGACGACCAGCGCCATGATCGCGCCGATGCTCGAGGGGGCGGTCTTGCCGTTTCACACGCTGTACGTGTTCCTCGTCATCGGCTGGGGCTCGATGACCTGCTCGTGGATGAACGACTCCGGCTTCTGGGTGGTGTCGCGCCTCGGGGGCCTCACCGAACGCGAGACCTTGCGGTCATGGACGATCATGCTCACGGTGATCTCTCTGGCGGGCTTCGTCGTGACCTTCGTCGCCTCCAAGCTGCTGCCGCTCGTCTGACCGTGGCCCCATCATGTCGCTTTCAATCCATCTCACCACCTGAACCACCGGGGAAATCCGCCGTGGCGGATACGATGCGGTCATCGACGTGCGGTCGCCGTCGGAGTATGCCCAGGACCATGTGCCCGGAGCGGTGAACCTGCCGGTGCTGACCGACGCCGAGCGCGTCGAGGTGGGCACGCTGTATGCGCACGACACCTTTGCCGCGCGCCGTCTGGGAGCGGCCCTGGTCTCGGCCAACATCGCGGCCCACCTGCGCGGATGGTGCGCCGACCAGCCGCGGCACTGGCGGCCGCTGCTCTATTGCTGGCGCGGCGGCCAGCGATCGCGCAGCTTCGCGCTGGTCCTTCGCGAGATCGGGTGGAAGGCGGCCCTCGTCGAAGGCGGGTGGCGGGCGTACCGCCGGCAGGTGGTGGCCGATCTGGCCGCCCTGGCCGCCGCGCGCCGGTTCCACGTCCTCACCGGCCTGACCGGCGTCGGCAAAACCCGCCTGCTGCGGTGGCTCGCCGCGCGCGGCGAAAACGTGCTCAACCTCGAGCAGCTCGCCAGCCACCGCGGCTCGCTCCTCGGCCGCGAACCGGACTGCCCGCAGCCGACAC
>JBJTPC010000108.1:0-6103 GCA_046074905.1 Gammaproteobacteria bacterium | reverse complement strand
CTGGACGCCGGCTCGGCCAGTGAACTGGCGGCACGCGTCTCGCCCGAGGATCCCCTCAAGTTCCGTGACCAGAAGAAGTACAAGGACCGTCTCGTTGCCACCCAGAAGACGGTCGGCGAGACCGATGCGCTGATCGTCATGGCCGGGACGCTGCAAGGGCTGGAGGTGGTTGCTGCCGCTTTCGAGTTCCGTTTCATGGGCGGCTCCATGGGCAGCGTGGTCGGCGAGCGCTTCGTGCGCGCCGTGAACCATTGCGTCCAGTTCCACATGCCCTTCGTGTGCTTTTCCTCCAGCGGCGGAGCGCGCATGCAGGAGGGTCTGCTGTCGCTGATGCAGATGGCGAAGACCAGTGCGGCCCTCGGGCGTCTGGCGCGCGCCCGGCTGCCGTTCATCTCCGTCCTCACGGATCCGACCACGGGCGGTGTCTCCGCCAGCCTCGCCATGCTCGGCGACGTCAACATTGGCGAGCCGCGGGCGCTGATCGGTTTCGCCGGGCCGCGCGTCATCGAGCAGACCGTGCGCGAGACCCTGCCCGAGGGATTCCAGCGCAGCGAGTTCCTGCTGGAGAAGGGCGGGATCGACATGATCATCGACCGCCGCGACCAGCGCGAGCGCATCGGCGCGTTGCTGCGCATGCTGATGCGCCAGGCGCCCCTGCCAGAACCTGCCGCCTGAGCATGTCCCGTCCGACCACGGTGGAGGGCTGGCTGGCCCTCCATCAGCAGGTCCATCCGCTGGCGATGGACTTCACCCTCGAACGCCTGCGTGGCGTGCTGCAGCGTCTGGGTCTCGAGCGCGCGCCTTGCCCGGTGTTCACCGTGGGCGGCACCAACGGCAAGGGTTCCGTGACCGCCTACGCCGAGGCCATCCTCCGCGCGGGCGGCCATCGTACCGGCCTGTTCACCTCGCCCCATCTGCTGCGATATCACGAGCGCATCCGCATTGCCGGCGAGATGGTCGGTGATGACGATCTCCTCGACGCCTTCGCGGCGGTCTGGGATGCCTGTGAAGCGGCGCCGCGGATCACGCTCACCTATTTCGAGCATTCCCTCGCGGCTGCCGTGTGGCTGTTCAACCGTGCGGGCGTCGAGGCCTGGGTCCTCGAGGTGGGTCTCGGTGGCCGGCTGGATTCGGTGAACCTGTTCGATGCCGATGCCGCCGCCGTGGTGTCGATCGGCCTCGACCACATGGCGGTGCTCGGTCCCGACGTGGACAGCATCGCCCGCGAGAAGGCCGGCATCTTCCGGCCCGGGGCACCGGCGGTGTGCGGGCCGGATGTGCCTGCGTCGCTGCATGCTGCGGCGATGCAGGTCGGTGCCCGGCTGCTGCGTGCGGGCCACGAGTACCGGATGGAACCGGCGCTGGCCGATGCCTCCGACCCCGGCAGTTGGCGTTTCCGCTGCGGCGAGATCGACTGGTCCGGGCTGCCCTTGCCGGCGCTGGCGGGACCCCATCAAATCGGCAATGCCGCGGTGGCGCTGGCCCTGCTGATGGCGGGGCCGCCGTCCCTGCGGCCGGCGCGTGCCGCGGTGGAGCAGGGCCTTCGCAGCACCCGCGTGCTCGGTCGCTTCGAGCGCTATGGTTGGCAGGGACGCGAATGGGTGGTCGATGTCGCCCACAATCCGCCCGCTGCGCAGGTGCTGGCCACGGCCCTGCGTGCGCTGCCGCCGGCACGGACCTGCTATCTGCTCGGGGTGCTGGCGGACAAGGATCTCGATGGCATCCTCGCCGGGCTGGCCACGGGGCCCGCGCCGCTGGCCGGCGTCGCGCTGGGCTTGCCCGGTGACCGCGCCCGTTCCGGCGCCCAGCTGGCGGCGCTGGCGGCGGGTGCGGGCCACCCCGGCTTCGTCGCTGCCGAATCGGCCGTCGAGGCCTGCGAGCGGGTACACGCCACCGTCGGGGAGGGCGGTCGGATTGTCGCCTGCGGCTCCTTCGTGCTGGTCGCGCCCGTGCTGGAGTGGCTGAAATCGCATGGCGCGACGCGCCTCGACTGACCAACGCACCGTATACTGCGCGGCATGGAACGTCCTCTCAAGGAGCGCCTCGTCGGTGCCGGCGTGCTGGTGCTGGTGGTGGTGCTGGTGCTGCCCGAGTTGCTCTCCGGCCGTCGCGAGGTCGTGACGCTTCAGCCCACCCACGACGAGGGAGGGGTGCCGCTCCGTGCCCACGAATTCGTGCTCGGTGACGCGCCGACGGCCGAGGAGCAGGCGGTCGCAGCCGATACCCTCCAGCCCGATCCCTTGCCCGATGCCATGACAAGCGGCACGACAGACGACGCATTGCCGTCCGCGGCAACGGCGGACAACCCGCCGGAAGAGCCCGTCCCGGCGGTCGCGCCCTCGGGCCTCCCGGCAACGGCAACGGTCACGGCCCCGCCGCCGCGCACCGCTCCCGTGGTGGTGCCGGCGACGTCGTCCGTGATTCCGTCCGTGAAACCGGCTGCCGCCCCGCTCACCGCCGCCGCTGTCGCCGGGAAGGCGCCGGTTGCTTCGCCGCCGGAGGCAGCCCCGCCGATGCCGTCGAAGGCAACACCCGCCGCATCGAGCGCCGTCGCCAAGCGGTCGGCGCCTTCGACACCGCCGGCTGCGGCCCCCGAGCCGCGGACACCTCAGTATCTCGGCGCCTGGGTGTTGCAGATCGGCAGCTTCGGCACTTCGCAGAAGGCCGAGCAGTTGGTGGCGGACCTGCGCAAGCAGGGCTTCCGTGCCTTCACGCTGCCCTATTCGGCCAACGGTCGAACCTTGCACCGCGTGCGTGTGGGGCCGGAGCAGAACCGCAAGGTGGCCGACGACATCGCGCGCCGCCTCGCGGACCTCGGCTACAGCCCGCAGGTCGCCCCCCAGGAGTAGAATCCGTCCATGAACGGCGCCGACTATCTCGTCCTGTCCATCCTGCTGGTGTCGGTGGGCATCGGCGTCTTCCGCGGTTTTGTCCGCGAGGCCATCGGTCTGGTGGCCTGGGTGCTGGCCATCTGGCTGGCCTGGCACCACTCCGAGTTCATCCACCCCTGGCTCGGTGGCCATCTGCAAAGCCCCGAGGCCAAGGCCTGGGTTGCCCGCGCCATCGTATTCGTCGGCGTGGTGCTCCTCGGGGACCTGGTCGGGTTCATCGCCTCGCGCATCGCGCACAAGGCGGCCGGCCTCAGCCTCGTGGATCGATTCCTCGGCCTGCTGTTCGGTCTCGTGCGTGGCTTCGTGATCGTCGGGCTGTGCGCCTTGCTGGGCTTGCGTCTCGGCCTCGATGGCATGCCCTGGTGGCAGGAGGCCAAGCTCCGCGCCTACGTCGAGTATGTGGCCGAAACGGTCGGCGGCATCGCCGGCGACTCCACTGCCGAGGCGTCCGCGGGCGCCGATGCCGTCCCCTCCGGAGACTGATTTTCCATGTGTGGCATCGTCGGCATCGTGGGCACCGGCCCCGTCAACCAGCGCATCTACGATGCCCTGACCGTCCTCCAGCACCGCGGCCAGGACGCTGCCGGCATCATGACCGCCCATGGCAACCAGGTGTTCCTCCGCAAGGAAGCGGGACTGGTGCGCGATGTCTTCCAGCAGCGCCACATGCTCGAGTTGCGCGGCCACCTGGGCATCGGCCATGTCCGCTACCCGACGGCGGGCAACGAGGGCGCCGCCGAAGCGCAGCCGTTCTACGTCAACGCGCCCTATGGCATCGGCCTGGCCCACAACGGCAATCTCACCAATGCCGGTGAGCAGGCCGAGTTGCTGTGGCGCGAGGACCGTCGCCACCTGAACACCGCCTCCGATTCCGAAGTCCTGCTCAACATCCTCGCCAGCGAGTTGCAGCGCCTGGGCACCGCCCAGCGGCTGGCCCCGTCGGCGGTGTTTGCCGCCCTGCAGTCGCTGTTCCGTCGCTGCCGCGGCGGTTACGCGGTGGTGGCGCTGCTGTATGGCCATGGCGTGGTCGGGTTCCGTGATGCCCATGGCATCCGCCCGCTGGTGATCGGCAAGCGCGAGACCCCGCGCGGCACCGAGTGGATGCTGGCCTCGGAGAGCGTGGCCCTCGATCTCGCGGGCTTCACGCGCACCCGCGACGTCGAACCCGGCGAGGCGGTCTACATCGAGTCGGACGGCTCGTTCCATGCGCAGCGCGTGGCGCCCGAGTTGCCGATCACGCCCTGCATTTTCGAGTACGTCTACTTCGCCCGGCCCGACAGCATCATCGACAACATCTCGGTACACAAGGCGCGCATGCGCATGGGCGACAAGCTCGCCGAGAAGATTCTCCGGCTGCGGCCAGTGCATGACATCGACGTGGTCATCCCGATCCCGGACACCAGTCGCACCAGCGCGATGCAGCTGGCCGAGCGGCTCGGCGTGCTCTACCGCGAAGGCTTCGTGAAGAACCGCTACATCGGGCGGACCTTCATCATGCCCGGGCAGGAACAGCGCCAGAAGTCGGTACGCAGCAAGCTCAATGCGATTGACCTCGAGTTCCGCAACCGCAACGTGTTGCTGGTCGACGATTCCATCGTGCGTGGCACCACCTCCGCGCAGATCATCGAGCTGGCCCGCGAGGCCGGCGCCCGCAAGGTCTACTTCGCCTCGGCAGCCCCGGCGGTGCGCTATCCCAACGTCTACGGTATCGACATGCCGGCGGCGGCGGAGTTGGTCGCCAGCGGACGCACGGACGAGGAAGTGGCGGCCGCGATCGGCGCCGATTGGCTCATCTACCAGGACCTCGCCGACCTCGAGGCCGCGGTGCGCCATGACAAGGCCAAGGTGGCGGCATTCGACACGTCCTGCTTCTCCGGCGAGTACGTCACCGGCGATGTCACGCCGGAGTACCTCGTCCGGCTCCAGGCCGAACGCTCCGACTCCGCGAAGGCCGCGCGTCGCCTCGACGAGGTCGCCGGGGCCGCCGGTGCCGCGTCGGGACCGAAGGCCCTCCGCGTCGTCTGAGTGTCACGCCAGCGCCTGCTTCGCTGGTTCCACGCGGGTCTGACGGCCGTCGAGCCACGGTCCCGGGTCCGTGTCGCCCTCGCGGACCGACCCGCTCCCCGACGTTGGCACCTGCTCGCCGTCGGCAAGGCCGCGCCCGGCATGGTGGCCGGTGCCATCGAGGCCTGGGGCCCGCCTCACCAGGGCGTGGTGGTCACCCCCGCGGATGCCCCGGTGGCGGCGATCGCCCTGCCAGCCTCGCTGGCGCAGGCGCTGGTTTGCCTCGTTGGCGCACATCCCATCCCGGACGAGCGCAGTCTTGCCGCCGGGGAAGCCCTGCTCGCGCTGGTGAACCGACTGCAGCAGCCCGGGTGCCGTGAGGATCCGGTGCTGCTGCTGGTGTCGGGGGGCGCCTCGTCACTGGCCGAGGCGCTGGTGCCGGGGCAAACCCTGCCGGCGCTGCAGGCGATGACCCGCGAGGCACTGGCCGGCGGTCTCGATATCGTGCAACTCAACGCGCGACGCCGTGAGTTGTCACGGCTCAAGGGCGGGGCGCTGGTGCGCGCGCTCGGGCCGGAGCGGGTCACTGCACTCACGCTCTCCGACGTGCCGGGCGACAGTCCCTCGCTCATCGGTTCCGGTCTTGCCTGCGGCGATGCCCCGGACAGTCAACCGGCAGCGATGGCGTGTATCGGCAAGCTCGAGGACGCGCTGCAGGGTATCGAGGCGGCGGCACGGGCCGACGGCGTCGAACTCCTGCGTCTCCCCGGTCGCTTCGCCGGCGCGGCGGCAGCGGTGGCCCGGGAGTTCGTCGGGCAACTCGGTCCCGGCCGTGGCTTGCTGTGGGGCGGCGAGAGCACGATGGTGCTGCCGCCCGCACCGGGCCGTGGCGGGCGCAACCAGCACCTCGCCCTGGAGGCGGCGGTGCGGATGGCGGGCTGGCCGGACGTGGCCTTGCTGGCCGCAGGCACGGATGGCATCGACGGGGTCACGCCCGATGCCGGTGCGCTGGTGGATGGGGGTACGGTCCGGCGCGGCGAGGCGGGGGCTGGCGTCCCCTGCGCGTCCGCACTCGCGACCGCCGACAGCGGGACGTTCCTCGAAGCGGCTGGCGACCTCGTCCACACCGGACCCACGGGTACGAACGTTGGGGATATCCTTGTCGCCTGGTGGCCCCCTCCTGCGGGCCGGGGTGCGTGATCCTGCCG
>JBJTPC010000107.1:0-5245 GCA_046074905.1 Gammaproteobacteria bacterium | reverse complement strand
TCCTCGAGGAGGATGTCCGCCTCGACAACCAGATCCAGGTGGGCCACAACGTACGCATCGGCGCGCATACCGCCATCGCCGCCTGCAGCGGCATCTCCGGCTCCACCACCATTGGCAAACGCTGCATCATCGGTGGCATGGTGGGGTTCGTCGGCCATCTCAGCGTGGCGGACGGCACCATCGTCACCGGCCTCACCATGGTCAGCCATTCGATTCACACCGGGGGGGTATACTCCTCGGGCCTTCCGGCCGAGGAGGGCGCCAAGTGGCGCCGCACGGTCGCCCACCTCAAGCGTATCGATCGTCTGGTCGCGCGCGTGAAGGCCTTGGAGGCGGCCGCCGGCGTTGCCGGCGGTGGGGAGGAAGAAGCGGGGAACGAGGAATGAGTGCAGAGCCCTACATGGACATCGACGCGGTCCGGCGCCAGTTGCCGCACCGCTATCCCTTCCTGCTGGTCGACCGGGTTCTGGAGTGCGTCCCGGGACAGACGATCCGCGCGCTGAAGAATGTCACGGTCAACGAGCCGTATTTTCCCGGCCACTTCCCGCATCGACCGGTGATGCCGGGGGTGATGATCCTCGAGGCCTTGGCCCAGGCGGCCGGCATCCTGGCGTTCCGTACGGTGGATGTGGTCCCCGACGAGAACACCAAGTTCTATTTCGTCGGCATCGACGAGGCCCGGTTCCGCCGGCCGGTCCAACCGGGTGACCAGGTCATCCTCGAGGCCAGGCTCGAGCGGGCCATCCGCGGCATCTGGAAGTTCTCGACCAAGGCGTCCGTCGATGGCACCGAGGTTTGCAGTGCCGTGATGATGGTCGCCCCCGAGACGGGCTCCACTGCGCGTCAGGCCAAGCCGCCCCGGCCGGAGGCGGGGGCACCGGAGGCCGCCGGGAGCGGCGCATGATCGATCCTCGCGCAGTCATCTCGCCAAAGGCCCATCTCGACGAGGGCGTCACCGTCGGGCCCTTCGCCGTCATCGGCGACGACGTGGTCATCGGCAAGGGGACGATCATCGCCGCCCATGCCATGGTCAACGGTCCCACCGAGATGGGCTGCGACAACCACGTGTTCCAGTTCGCCTCCATCGGCGACGCCCCGCAGGACAAGAAATACAAGGGCGAGCCGACCAAGCTCGTCATCGGCGACCGCAACGTGTTCCGCGAGAGCAGCACCATGAACCGGGGCACCGCGCTCGGTCATGGCGTCACCCGCATCGGCAGCGACAACCTGTTCATGGCGTACTCGCATGTCGGTCACGATTGCATCGTCGGCAGCCGCTGCATCCTTTCCAACTGCACCGCGCTGGCCGGCCACGTGGAACTGGACGACTGGGTCATCCTCTCCGGGTATGCGGCGGTCCACCAGTTCTGCAAGGTCGGCGCGCATGCGTTCCTGGCCAACAACGCCGCCGTGACACGCGATGTTCCGCCTTACCTGATGGTGGCCGGGTCGCCGGCGGAGCCGGTGACGATCAATGCCGAGGGTCTGAAGCGCCGCGGGTTTTCGCCGGAACAGATCGCCAACCTGAAGCACGCCTACAAGGTGCTTTATCGCCAGGGCCGGAAATTCGCCGAGGCCGAGGCGGAACTGGCGCGCCTCGCCGCGGCCGGACAGACCGAGGTCGGCGCCTTCCTCGAGTTCTTTCCGCGCATCACGCGCTCGCTGATCCGCTGAGGCGGGGCTCCATGACGGCGCTCCGCATCGGCATCGTTGCCGGCGAGCAGTCCGGCGACAACCTCGGCGCGGCTTTCATGCGCGAGGTGCTTGCCCGCGCTCCCGACACCACCTTCCACGGCATTGCCGGGCCACGCATGCGTGCGCTCGGCTGCGAGGTCTTCGCCGAGGCCGAGGAGTTGGCGGTGATGGGGCTGTTCGAGGTGCTGCGGCACCTGCCGCGTCTGCTGCGGTTGCGCCGCGGCGTGGTGGAGCGCTTCCTGGCCGAGCCGCCGGACGTATTCGTCGGCATCGATGCCCCGGAGTTCAATCTCAATGTCGTCCCGCGGCTGCATGCTGCCCGGATTCCCACCGTGCAGTACGTCAGCCCGCAGGTCTGGGCCTGGCGGCAGGGACGCGTGAAGGGCATGGCGCGCTCGCTGGACGAGGTGCTTTGCCTCCTGCCGTTCGAGGCGCCGTTCTACGCCGGCCACGGGTTGCCGGCGACGTTCGTCGGCCATCCCCTCGCGGACCAGTTGCCGCTGGTTCCGGACCGGGCAGCGGCCCGCGCCACGCTGGGATTGCCGGCGGAGGCGCCGGTGGTGGCTGTGCTGCCAGGCAGCCGACGCGGCGAGGTCGAGCGACTGGCACCGGTGTTCGCCGAGGCGGCCGGGTGGCTGCGTACGCATTTGCCCGCTGCCCGGTTCGTGGCACCGATGGCCAACCCGGCCGCGCGCGAGGTGTTCGGGCGGGCGTGGCAGCAGGCCGCCGCCGGCGAGGTGCTCCTGCTCGACGGGCAGGCGCAGGTGGCCATGACCGCCGCCGATGTGGTGCTGGTCGCCTCGGGTACCGCGACCCTCGAGGCCACGCTCTGCAAGCGGCCCATGGTCGTGGCCTATCGACTCTCGGCGGGCACGGCGGCGGTCTTCCGCTGGCTGGGCCTGATGAAGGCGCCGCATTTCGCGCAGCCCAATCTGCTGGCAGGCGAGCGCGTGGTGCCGGAGTTGTTCCAGGAGGCCGCCAACGGGCCGGCGCTGGGTGCCGCGCTGCTCGATTGGTTCCGCCATCCGGACCGCGTGGCGGCCGTGGCGGACCGGTTTCTCGCCATCCACCAGGACCTGCGGCGTGATGCCAGCGCGCGGGCGGCCGAAGCCGTGCTGCGTCTGGCAGCCGGTTCGCGGAGGCGCGCGTGATTCGTCTTGCCGGGGTCGATGAGGCCGGGCGGGGTCCACTGGCGGGGCCCGTCGTGGCGGCGGCGGTCATCCTGCCGCCCTTGCCGGGCACGCAGCCGGGCGGGGATGAGCCGGCGGGTTGGGCTGAACTGCTGCCTCGTCTGCGGGATTCCAAGACCCTTACGGCGCCCGCCCGCGAGGCGCTCGTGCCGCAGATCCGCGCGGTGGCGCTGGCGACCGGGGTGGGCGCGGCGACACCGGCCGAGATCGATGAACTCAACATCCTGCGGGCCACCCAGCTCGCGATGCGTCGCGCCCTGCTGGCGCTGACGGTGTTTCCGGACGAGGTCATCGTCGACGGCAATCGCCTGCCGCCGGTGGCGGGGCTGGGCTTCACCGCCGTGTTCCGTGCGGTCGTCAAGGCGGACGCGTCGGTGCCGGCGGTCTCGGCCGCCAGCATCCTCGCCAAGACCGCACGTGACGCCTGGATGGAGGCGGCGGCGCCGCATTATCCCCCCTGGGAGTTCGCGCTCCACAAGGGGTATCCCGTGCCGCGACATCTCGCTGCGCTGCGTGCGCACGGCGCGTCCGACCTCCATCGCCGCAGCTTTTCACCCGTGCGGGCCGCCCTCGGCGGGACTGCGGTGCCTTGGTCGCCCGCGGCGCCGGTACGCGCGGCGCTCGAGCGGCTGCTGGCGGAGACCGCCCTGTGTCACGGGGGGCGCGCATGAGTTTCGTGCACCTGCGTTTGCACAGCGAGTACTCGCTGGTCGACGGCGTGGTGCGCGTCGACGAACTCGTCGGCGCCTGCGTCGCTGCCGGCATGCCCGCCGTGGCCGTGACCGACCAGGGCAACCTGTTCTCGATGGTGAAGTTCTACAAGGCGGCGCAGGCGAAGGGCGTGAAGCCGCTCGTCGGGGTGGACCTCTGGGTCCGGCCCGACAGCGGCACGGCCACGGCAGGCGCGCCCGGTGCCGCAGCGGAGTTCAACCGGCTGACCCTGCTGTGCCAGAACCTGGCGGGCTACCGCAACCTGACCCGGCTGGTGTCGCGTACCTGGCTCGAGGGTCAGGTGAAGGGAATCCCGGTGTGCGACCGCAGTTGGCTGACCCCGGCCGCGACCCAGGGGCTGATCGCGCTCTCCGGCGCCCGCGAGGGGGACATCGGCCGCGCCTTGCTCGGTGGTCGCCCGGAGGAGGCCGGGCGCCTGCTGCGCGAGTGGTTGAGCCTGTTCGGTGACCGCTACTACCTCGAGGTGCAGCGTACCGGTCGCGCCCAGGAGGAGGCGCTGATCGATGCCACCCTGGAGCTCGTGCAGGACGTCCCGGCGCCCCTCGTGGCCACCAATGACGTCCGTTTTCTCGCGCGCGAGGACTTCGAGGCCCACGAGGCGCGGGTCTGCATCCACGAAGGGCGGCAACTGGCGGACCCGTCCCGCCCACGGCGCTTTACCGACCAGCAATACCTGCGTCCGCCGGCAGAGATGCGCGAGTTGTTCGCCGACCTGCCCGGTGCCTGCGACAACACCGTTGCCATCGCACGGCGCTGCTCGCTGGAGGTCCGACTCGGCAAGAGCTTCCTGCCCGAGTACCCGGTCCCGGAGGGCCTGACCACCGCGGAGTTCCTGCGCGCGGAGTCCGCCCGCGGACTGGAAGGCCGTCTGGCTGCGCTCGCCGCCGCACCGCAGCTGGTGATTCGGCAGCTGCCGCGCGCGGAGTACCTGGATCGCCTGCAACTCGAACTCGACTGCATCTGCAAGATGGGTTTCGAGGGCTACTTCCTGATTGTCGCCGACTTCATCCGCTGGTCGCGCGAGAACGGCGTCCCGGTGGGCCCGGGACGCGGTTCCGGTGCCGGTTCACTGGTGGCCTACGTCCTCGGCATCACCGATCTCGATCCCTTGCAGCACGACCTGCTGTTCGAGCGCTTCCTGAATCCCGAGCGCGTCTCGATGCCGGACTTCGACGTCGACTTCTGCATGGAGGGTCGTGACCGCGTCATCGAGTACGTGGCGCGCAAGTACGGCCGCGAGCGGGTCTCGCAGATCATCACCTACGGCACGATGGCGGCGAAGGCAGTGGTGCGCGATGCCGGTCGCGTGCTCGGCCACAGCTACGGGTTCTGCGACCGGATCGCCAAGCTGATTCCGTTCGAGGTGGGAATCGAGCTCAAGGACGCGCTGGCCAAGGAGGAGGAGCTCAAGAAGCTTTACGAGGGCGACGCCGACGCACGCGAGGTGATCGACCTCGCGCTGAAGCTGGAGGGACTGACGCGGAATGCCGGCATGCATGCCGGTGGCGTGGTCATCGCGCCGTCGGTCCTCACGGATTTCGCCCCGCTGTACTGCGAAGAGGGGGGCGGCAGTGTCGTCACCCAGTTCGACAAGGACGATGTGGAGGCGGCAGGCCTCGTCAAGTTCG
>JBJTPC010000106.1:0-3688 GCA_046074905.1 Gammaproteobacteria bacterium | reverse complement strand
CGAGTTGGCGGACAACCCTGAATACCTGTCCACCGCTTGCACCTAAAAGCTTAGTCATACTAAATGCTCAGATTAAAGATCCAGTTCAGCGTTGTCCATGCCCCGGACGAGCGCGGCAACGTGGTGCGCGGCGATGTCGTCACCCATGGCTCGCAGGGCAACTACATCTATGCCGAGAGCCGTCTGGTGGCCACCGTCGGTCTCACGGACCATGTGGTCGTCGAGACCAAGGACGCCGTGCTGGTGATGCCGCGGGCCGCCGCGCAGGACGTCAAGAAGATCGTCGAGACCATCAAGGCCAACGGGCGCGGCGAGCACCTGCTCCATCGCGAGGTGTTCCGGCCCTGGGGCAGCTACGACAGCGTCGACAACGGTGACCGCCATCAGGTGAAGCGTCTCAAGGTGAAGCCGGGCGCCACCCTCAGCCTGCAGATGCATCATCACCGTGCCGAGCACTGGATCGTGGTCCAGGGCACGGCGCTGGTCACCTGCGACGGCAAGGAGTTCCTGATCAGCGAGAACCAGTCCACCTACATCCCGATCGGTGCCGTCCACCGCATCAAGAATCCGGGCAAGGTCGACCTGCACATCGTCGAGGTTCAGTCCGGCAGCTATCTCGGCGAGGACGACATCGTGCGCTTCGAGGACCACTACGGTCGGCAGGGCACGCAAGGCTAGGGAATGACTTCACGCCTTCACTCGCTGCTGCTGGCCACGGCCCATCGCCAACCGGAGCGCCTCGCGCTGCTGGAAGGCGGGCGCCCGGTCACCTATGGCGTGCTCGCCTTGCGGGTGGAGGCAGCGGCGCAGGGGTTGGTGCCGCTGGGGCTCGAGGTGGGCGCGCGGCTCGCCATCTGGCTGCCGAAGACCACCGACGCCATCATTGCCACCTTCGCCACCTCATTGGCCGGTGGCGTGTTCGTGCCAGTCCACCCGGGACTCAAGTCGGCGCAAGTCACCCACGTGCTGCAGGATGCGGGCGCTGCGGTGCTGGTGACCTCGGCCTCGCGCCTGGCACAACTGGCGCCCAGGCTGGAGGCGCTGCCGCAGCTGCGGACGGTCCTGCTGGTGGACGAGGCGCCCCTGGAACTCGTCTCGCTGCTGCCGGCCGGTCTGCGCCTGCTGCCCTTCACCGCGCTCGAGACGCAAGGCAGTCGTGCGCTCCCGGGACTGAAGGCAGACCACGTTGTCGCGCTGTTCTACACCTCCGGCAGCACCGGGCAGCCCAAGGGCGTGATGCTCAGCCACCTCAACCTGTGTGTCGGCGCGGCGAGCGTGGTGCAGTACCTCGACAACGGACGCGAAGACCGCCTCCTGGCGGTGCTGCCGCTCAGTTTCGATTACGGGTTCAGCCAGGTGACCACCGGATTCCTCGCGGGCGCCTGCGTGGTGCTGATGGATTACCTGCTGCCACGGGATGTGGTGCAGGCCGTGACCCGCGAGGGCATCACCGGTCTCGCCGGCGTGCCGCCGCTGTGGAGCGCGCTCTCCACCCAGGAATGGCCGGACGCGGCCCGCAAGACGCTCCGCTACCTGACCAACTCCGGCGGGACGATGCCGCAGCCCGTGTTGGCGCGCCTGCGCAAGCAGCTGCCGTCGACGCGTGTGTTCCTGATGTATGGCCTCACCGAGGCCTTCCGCAGCACTTACCTGCGGCCGGAAGAGGTGGACCAGCACCCGGACAGTATCGGTCGGGCCATTCCCAACGCCGACGTCCGCGTGCTGCGCCCCGACGGCGAACCCTGCGCGGTGGGCGAGCATGGCGAACTGGTCCACGCCGGTCCGCTGGTGGCACTGGGCTACTGGAACGACGCCGCGGCCACGGCGCTGCGCTTCCGTGCGGCGCCGCCGTTCATGCAAGGCGCACGCGCGGTCTGGTCGGGCGACACGGTGTGGGCAGATGACGAGGGACGCCTGCATTTCGTCGGTCGCGAGGACGGCATGCTCAAGTCCTCGGGCTATCGCATCAGTCCCGTGGAAGTCGAGGAGGCCGCCTACGCCACGGGTCTGGTCGGCGATGCTGTCCTGGTCGGGGTTCCCCACGACACGCTCGGTCACGAGTTGGTCCTGTTCGCCACCGAGGCCCGCACCGGGGAACACGAGCCGGCAGCCTTGCTGGCCGCCTTGCGGACCGCGCTGCCGAGCCATCTGGTGCCGGCGTCCGTCTTCTGGCGACCGGCGCTGCCACGGACGCCCCATGGCAAGTTCGACCGGGTGGCCCTCACCGATGAGGCGCGTCGCCTGACGCGGCCAGCGCGGTGACGCCCCGCGCCGCCGTGGAGGCCTGGGCGAAGCGTGCGGGACGGACGCCGTTCTATGTTTACGACCTCGCGACCGTCACCGCCCAGGTGGCGGCCGTGCGTGCAGTGCTGCCGCCATCCTGCCGTTTGCACTACGCGCTGAAGGCCAACCCGTTCCCTCCGCTGGTCAAGGCGCTGGCAGCGCAGGTCGATGGCTTCGATGTGGCCTCCGGTGGCGAGCTGGCCCTTGCGCTCGAGAGCGCGCCGGCGGGTGGGTTCGGAATCGGCTTCGCGGGTCCCGGCAAGTCGCTCGAGGACATTCGTGCGGGCGTGAAGGCGGATGTGCTGTTCCAGTGCGAGTCGCGCCGCGAATTGCGCGAGATCGGCGCGGCCGGCCAGCGGGCCGGTGTGCGGCCGCGGGTGGCCCTGCGCATCAATCCCGACCTCGAGTTCCGCGGGGCGGGCCAGCGCATGGGCGGCGGTCCGCGTCCCTTCGGCATCGACAGCGAGCAGGCACCGGCCATCCTCCGCGAAATGGCCACGCTGCCGGTCGAGTTCGCCGGGTTCCATTTTTACGCCGGCTCCCAGATGCTGGAGGCCGCCACCGTCGTGCGCTTGCTGGAGCATTGCTACGACACGGCGCGGACGCTCGCCGCGCATGCGCCGGGGCCGGTCCGCGAGCTGAACCTCGGCGGCGGGTTCGGTGTGCCGTACTTCGCCCACGAGCGGGCCCTCGACCTCGCTCCCATCCGTACCTGCCTCGAGTCGCTGGCCACCCGCGCCGCCGCGGATTTTCCCGAGGCCCGGTTGGTGCTCGAGCTCGGCCGCTACCTGGTGGCCGAGGCCGGTCGCTACGTGATGCGCGTCGTCGATCGCAAGGTGTCGCGTGGCCAGGTGTTCCTCATCTGCGATGGCGGCATGCACCACCACCTCGCGGCGGCCGGCCTGCTCGGGCAGGTGCTGCGACGCAATTTCCCGATCGAATCGGTGAAGGCGACGCCGGGCGCCACGTGCGCGGAGGCGGTGCTTGCTCCCGATGGCGCGACTGCCCCGCTGACCGCGGCAGATTCCAGCGCCGCCACCGAAACCGTCACCTTGTGCGGACCGCTTTGCACGCCCCTCGACGTGCTGGGCGAGCGCGTGGTGCTGCCGGTGGCGTAGGAGGGCGACTTCATCGTCATCGGTCTTTCGGGTGCCTACGGCGCCACCGCCAGTCCACGCGGCTTCCTGAGCCATCCGGGACCGGTGGAATTGCTGGTGCCCTGAGACCCGAACCCCGCATCATTTCCCCGATTCACCTGCAGGACGCTTTCCATGACCTCTCTCGGCAGTCTCAAGATTTCCGGCTTCAAGGCCTACGACCTCCGCGGACGCATCCCCGACGAGTTGAACACGGACGTCGCCTATCGCGTCGGTCGTGCCTACGCGGCCTGGCTGGGAGCGAAGCG
>JBJTPC010000105.1:0-3178 GCA_046074905.1 Gammaproteobacteria bacterium | reverse complement strand
ACCACCGTGAATGGCATGCGGCGTGTGCCGTCCGTTGCAGCGGAGAGTCGTCGTACCTGTGCCCCGTGACGCTCGGCATCCTCCAACAGACTGTCGAACCGGTGGCGGTGACGCTCGTTGACCAGCGCGGCGGTGAAACCCATGGCACCGAAGTGTGTTTCATACTGGGCCAGCAGCTCTCGGCAGAACGGCTCCACCTGCTCGCGGGGGACATGGATCGTGTCCGGTGCGATGCACAACTGGCCGGAATTCGCCCCTTTGCCGAGCGCGATGCGATGCGCTGCCTCGACGAGGTTTGCGCTGCGCGACAGGATCACCGGTGACTTGCCACCGAGTTCGAGGATGACCGGCGTCAGTCGCTGGGCGGCGGTGATCATCACCTTGCGACCGGTCTCCGCACCGCCGGTGAAAACGATCAGGTCGACGGGGCCCCCTGCCAGCGCTTGGGCCGTTTCGGCTCCGCCGGTGACCACGGCGAGTTCGGCTGGCGCAAACTCCTCGGCCACCAGGCGCGCGAGCAGGTTACCGGTCGCCGGGACGAACTCGCTCGGCTTGAGAATGGCACGGTTGCCGGCAGCGAGCACCGAGGAAAGCGGCGCAATCAAGGTGTAAAGCGGGGCGTTCCAGGAACCGATGATGCCGATCACGCCTCGTGGCCCGTAAGTGACCTCGGACCTCGCGCCGAACAGCGAGAAGGGGATGGTCGTGCTGCGCCGCGAGGGTCGAGCCCACTTGGCCAGCCCCTTGGCGGTTGCCTCCAGCGACATCGCGCAGGCCAGCACATCGTTCATCTTCGAGAAGGTAGCGTCCCGGCCGCCGAAATCGGCGTCCATCGCCTCGGCCAGCGCATCGGCATTGCGGGCGAGCAGTCGCCGCACCCGGTCCAGTCGATCCCGGCGTTCGTCGATGGAGGGCGGGGAGGACGAAAAGACTGCTCGCTGCTGGCACTCGATCAGGGCGGTAACGCGGTC
This sequence comes from Gammaproteobacteria bacterium, assembly GCA_046074905.1. Lineage (GTDB taxonomy): Bacteria > Pseudomonadota > Gammaproteobacteria > Steroidobacterales > Steroidobacteraceae > CAIOHZ01. Next base: position 2,207 of record JBJTPC010000105.1, on the reverse strand, counting down.
GGTCTCGGTCATGGCACGGTCTCTGTCGCAGGGGGGAGAACGAGCGCAGTCATGCGCAGCAGTTGCCGAAAGTGTAGCCGAGGATTCTGGAGGAAGGCGCCGGGGTTCCCGTATCATGGCTCCATGGCAGAAGAAAAGCTCGATTGCGAGGTGCTGATCGTGGGCGCGGGGCCCGTTGGTCTCGCCACCGCGCTCTCGCTGACGGCACAGGGGGTCGACGTACGCATCGTCGACGAGCGGCCCGCCCGGCATGCAGTGGCCCGGGCGAGCGCCATCCATGCACGAACCCTCGAGGTGCTGGCACCTTTCGGGGTGGCGGATCGAATTGCCGCCTATGCACAGCCAATCCGCCGGGTGCGGTTTTTCGACGCATCGGGCACGGAGATTTTCACGCGACTTTTGCGCGCCATCGACTCACCCTACCCCGCGCAGCAGAACCTGCAGCAGTGGCACACGGAATGGATCCTTGCCGAGCAGTTGGCGGCGCGCGGTGTGCAAGTCCAGTCCTCCAGCCGTTTCGTCGGACTGGACCAGCAGGAGAACCAGGTCTCGGCAAGCCTGGAGACTCCGGATGGTGAAAGCACCGTGCGGTGCCGCTATCTGGTCGGTGCGGATGGAGTGAGAAGCACCGTGCGTTCCGCTTGTGGTGCCCAACTGACCGGGAAGGACTATCCCGAGCGCTGGATTGCCGGCGAACTCGAAATCGACCACGCCACGGTCCTGACCGAGGTCCATGCATTGTTCGGGGCCGAGCGGTTCGCCTTCGCTCTGCCGCTGGACGGGGCCTTGATGTTTTTCGCGGTGCTCAAGGCGGACGAATATCCCGGCGTGCGGTCCGGTCCTGCAGATCCGGACCACGTCATGGACATCTATCGAGCCTCGTTCGGAGCCTATCCCCCCCTGACGTCGAAGGTGCGCGGGGTGGCATGGAGTGGTCACTTCATGATGCGCAGTGGCTGCGTTCAGGATTTCCGGGTCGGCAACGTGTTCCTGGCGGGTGATGCCGCCCACCTTGTCTCCGCAGCTGGCGGTTACGGCATGAACACCGGCATCCAGGACGGCATCAATCTCGCCTGGCGGTTGGCGGCACACCTGCGGCTCGGTGTCGATGCCGGCATTCTCGATGGCTACGCCGTGGATCGCCGGGAGATTTTCGAGCATGTCGAGTCGATGAGTGATGCTGCACATCGACTGATGGTGGAGCGTGATGCCGCCGCCCTCGGCAATCCGGACTTGCGCGGGCACGAGTTCATGGCGGCGGCCGACCGCGCTGTGGGCGAGGTTGCCCTGGCCTACACGCGCGACCGCATGTGGAGTGACCAATCCGCCACCGGGGAGTTGCGCGCGGGGATGCGGGTGCCGTTGACGGCCGACCTCGCGACAGGCGAGGGTGCGCCCCGACCATGGTCAAGTCTCTACGATGGCGTGCAGTGGACCCTGCTGATTGCCGTCGAAGATCGTACCCACCTGAGGACGGCAGATATCCGACGCCTGGATCTCGCTGCGTTGGTGTGGTTGAACGGCCGGGTACGGGTGGTCGTCGCATCGGCCGACGCTTTTGCCTGGAACGCGCCGCGACCGACCGTGTATCTGGTACGCCCCGATGGCTATGTGGCATTCCGCTGCGACACTGAGCCGGGACAGGTACCCGAGGTCGGCCCGTTGGCGGACTGGTTGATCAGGAACCTCGCAGGCTCACTGGCGGGCTGACTCCAGCAACATGGCGTAGCGTCGCATCAACCACAAGCTGCGTTCGAACAGGCTCAGCGCGGCAAAAACCGTCTCGCGGACCGCAGCATCGAGTGTCCCGCCCGCCAGCAGGCGTCGGCGGATGTCATGCAGGAGCTCGGAGCGATCGTTGGTCAGTGCCTTTACCGTGGTCATGAGTTCCTTGTCGGCCTGGCCTGCAGCCTCGGCCAGCGTCTCCAGCATCAGATGCAGTGTCTCGACCAGATTTCCCGCCAGCACGCGCGGTTCACTCTCGGGCCCGGCGAGCGCCCGGACCTGCTCGACCTGCGCAGCCAATTCGTTGATCGTTTCCTGAAGACCCGACAACAACTGGTTCCGGTCCTTCAGGGATGCCGCCAAGGCCAGTGTTTCCTCGGCCATCGGCACCGCCAGCAGACCCTCCAGGAATCGCTGGCAGGTCTCCGCTACCTGGCTGGCTCCCTGGTGGAGCATCTGGCGTCGCCGCGGTGCATCTCCGG
>JBJTPC010000104.1:0-2204 GCA_046074905.1 Gammaproteobacteria bacterium | reverse complement strand
CCTCGACGCGGACATTCGAGGCTTGCGGGGTCGCCGCGATTGCTGGAACGGGCCGTGCAAGGCCGAGGCAGACTCCGCCGATCAAGGTCTGCATCAGGCGCCGTCGAGCCATTGCTGAAGCGGGGACCAACGGACCGGTGGTGGGCTTCACTCCATGCATTTCAGTATCCTTGGATCTTGCCAACACCGGCAGTAGGCATCAGGCCCGTCCACTCTTCAACGCTGCCCCATCGCATTGAGGGGCTCATGGGATGCAAATGCGGGTTTACCCTCCCATCACCGCCCTCGCCTTCGATCTCGACGGCACCCTGATCGACAGTGCGCCCGACATCGGTCACGCCCTCAATGGCGCCTTGGCACGCGAGGGTCTTCCGGAGTTTGGACTGCCGCAGGTCATTGCCTGGGTGGGTGACGGTCCGGACCGCCTGATCGAACGGGCGCTGGACCATCTCGGGATAAACCACCGGACCTCGGATATCGCCCAGCGCCTGCGGCGGACCTACCAGTACATCTCCTTGGCTGCCCCGCTCCTGCATGGTTCCCCCTTCCCAGGCATCCCCGAACTTCTCGCCACGATGCCTCACCGCTACCCGCGGGTCGTGGTGACCAACAAGCCCGCGGACCTCGCCCGCGCGGTGCTTGCGGCCGCGGGACTGCTTGACGGGTTCCGTGCGGTGATGGGTCCCGCCCATCGCGAACAGCGGAAACCCGAGCCTTTCCTGCTCCACGCGGCTGCCGTCACGCTGGGTATCCGGAGCGGCGAGTTGCTGATGGTGGGCGACAGCGCAGCGGACCTCGGCGCAGCGCGGGCGGCGGGGTGCCCGGTCGCCTATGCGTCCTGGGGCTACGGCAAGCCCGGCGTGCTGGGGGCCTATCCCGAGGCCAGCTTGCTGCGCCGGCCGGCCGACCTGTTGGGCCTGTTGACCGATTGACGGCTGGGGCGTTCCACCGCACCGACCGGCACGACAGCCTCCCGGCAGAGTCCACGACTTCCCCTCCCCGCCGCGCATGCGGCATCATGCCAGCCTGTCCCCCGCTTCCCGATCAGGAGTTCCCATGGCCCTCATCTCCCTCCGCCAACTGCTGGACCACGCCGCCGAGGACGGCTATGGCGTGCCCGCGTTCAACGTCAACAACCTGGAGCAGGTCCAGGCAATCATGCAGGCGGCGGAAAAGACCCAGAGCCCGGTGATCCTTCAGGCCTCGGCGGGTGCACGCAAGTACGCCGGCGAACCGTTCCTGCGCAAGCTGATCGAGGCGGCGCTCGAGCAGTACCCGGATATCCCGCTCTGCATGCATCAGGACCACGGCGCCAGTCCGTCCGTGTGTGTGCAGTCCATCCGCTCGGGCTTCAGTTCGGTGATGATGGACGGCTCGCTGATGGAGGATGCAAAGACCCCGGCCTCGTACGAGTACAACGTCGAGGTGACCCGTCATGTCTGCAAGATTGCCCATGCCGTGGGTGTATCCGTGGAAGGGGAACTGGGCTGCCTGGGTTCCCTGGAATCCGGACAGGCCGGGGAGGAAGACGGCTCGGGCGCGGAAGGCATCCTCTCGCATGACCAGCTCCTGACGGACCCCGACCAGGCCGCCGACTTCGTCGCCAAGACCGGGGTCGATGCACTTGCCATCGCCATCGGCACCTCTCATGGGGCCTACAAGTTCAGCCGCAAGCCGACCGGCGACATCCTGGCAATGAAGCGGGTGCAGGAGATCAATGCCCGGATTCCGAATACCCACCTCGTGATGCACGGTTCGTCCAGCGTCCCGCAGGAATGGCTCGCCGTCATCCGCGAGTACGGCGGCGACCTCAAGGAGACCTACGGCGTGCCCGTCGAGGAAATCCAGGAGGGCATCAAGCACGGCGTGCGCAAGATCAACATCGACACCGACATCCGTTTGGCGATGACCGGGGCTATCCGCCGTGCCATGGCGAAGAACCCGGGCGAGTTCGACCCGCGCAAGTACATGAAGGACGCCATGCTGGCCGCAAAGGACATCTGCATCGCGCGCTACGAGGCTTTTGGCACGGCTGGCCAGGCACCGAAGATCAAGGTAGTGCCGCTCGAGTCGATGGCGAAGAAGTACAAGTAAACGCCCGGAAAGTCTCCATGAGGCCCATCACGCGCCACTGGCGGAATGGACTGGCGATCGCGCTGGCTCTCCTGCTGTTGGCCGTGGCGGGGACGGCCATCGCGTTCTGG
>JBJTPC010000103.1:0-4352 GCA_046074905.1 Gammaproteobacteria bacterium | reverse complement strand
TCCGCATCGAACGCCGTGACCGGCGCCGCGACGATGCGCAGGCGCGGGTCGGGGTATTCGAGAATGGTGAGACGGGCCATGCGGAATCCTTGGAGCAATACGTGTATCTGGCCATACGGAGCAGGAATGGAGGCTGGAGTTCCGGCGCCGATGCCTTTAATGTCTGCCTAGTATATTCGGCGCGCCGCAAGGCTCGCACCCGCAGGAGCCCCCGGATGGCCCGAATCAGTCTGTTGACGTCCCTCGCACTCGCCGGTTCACTGCTGGCGGCGGCGCCCGCGCCGGCCCAGGAGGCCGCGCCCGTCGTGGCGCTCGCCGCCCCCGATGCGCCCAGCCGCCACACGGTCCAGCCGGGGGACACCCTCTGGGACCTCGCGGCGCGCTTCCTGAAGGATCCGTGGTCCTGGCCGGAGATCTGGCACGTCAACCCGCAGGTCCGCAATCCGCACCTCATCTACCCCGGTGACGTCCTGGTGCTCACCTACGAGGGTGGACGGCCCCGCCTGACGCTGGAGCGCGGTGGAGCCGCGGCGGTCGTGCGGCTCTCGCCCCAGGTCCGGTCCACCCCGCTCGGCGAAGCCATCCCGGCCATCCCGTACGAGGTCGTGGCGGCATTCATGTCGCGACCGTCGGTGGTCTCCGCCGAAGACCTCAAGCGCCGGCCCTACGTGCTGTCCCTCAAGGGCACCCGCCTGGTCGGCGCTGCCGGCGACGAATTCTATGGTCGCCGGCTCGGCAAGGCCGCTCTCGGTGCGCGCTACAGCGTGGTGCGGGTCGGCTCGCCCCTGCGCGATCCGGATACCGGCAAGGTCATCGGCTACGAGGGCGTCTACACCGGAACGGCACGCGTGGAAAAGACCGGTGACCCGGCCACTCTGCTCCTCACGGAGTCTGCCCGCGAGTCGTTGAAGGGCGACCTGCTGTTCGCCGAGAAACTCGACGTGCCGCTCGATTTCGTCCCGCACGCGCCGAAGCGCAAGGTCCGCGGCAGCATCATCTCGGTGGTCGACGGCGTGTCCGTCATCGGGCAGTACCAGGTCGTGGCCATCAACCGCGGCCGGGACAGCGGCCTCGAGCCGGGACACGTCCTGGCCGTGCGGCAGTCGGCGGGCGCCGTCCGCGACACCGGGGCCAAACAGCCCCTCACCAGCTGGACCGCCGCCTTTCGCGAGGGCTACGCCAAACGTATCCAGCTGCCGGCGGAGCACATGGGCCTGTTCATGGTCTTCAAGTCCTACGAGAACCTCAGCTACGGGCTGATCGTCCAGGCCTCCGGTCCGCTGCGCGTCGGCGACGCCGTCGGGAACCCCTGAGCCATGCCCGAGCGTGTGTCCGGCGCCGCGGACCGCGTGCGCTGGGCACGCGCCGCCGCTTTCCATCCGGAAGCCTTCCGGAGAGCCCTGCGCGCACTGGGTAGTCTGCCGGCGTTGACCACCGCCTCGCCCGCCACGCTGCGGGCCGCGGGCCTCGGGGAACGCGCGCTGGCAAGGCTCGCCCAGGCGGAGTCCTCCCTCGCCACCGATCTGCGCTGGCTGGAGCATCCCGACCATCACCTGCTGATGCCCGGCGACTGCGCCTTTCCACCGCTGCTGGAGCCGCTGTGCGACGCGCCGCTGGCCCTCTGGGTCAGGGGCGACCCGGCGCTCCTTCGCCAACCGCAGGTGGCCGTGGTGGGCAGCCGCCGCGCCACCGCCACCGGTCGCGAAGTGGCCGCCGAGTTTGCCGCGGCCGCCGTCGGTGCCGGCTGGACGGTCACTTCGGGATTGGCGATCGGGATCGACGCCGCGGCCCATCGAGGGGCGCTGCAGGCCCAGGGCAAGACGCTGGCAGTGTGCGCCACTGGTCCCGACCGCCTCTATCCCCGGGAGCATCGCGAACTGGCCGAGGAGATTGCCGCCAGCGGTGCCCTGGTCACGGAGTTTCCCCCCGGAACCCCGGCCTTGAAGGCGCATTTCCCGTTCCGCAACCGACTGCTCGCCGGACTCAGCGTGGGCACCCTGGTGGTCGAGGCAGCCCTGCCGTCGGGCACCTTGGTGACTGCGCGCCTGGCTGCGGAACAGGGCCGGGAAGTCCTGGTGGTCCCCGGCTCCATCCGCAATCCCGAAACCCGCGGCTGCCATGCGCTGCTCAAGGACGGCGCCCGACTGGTCGACAGTGCACCGGACTTCTTGAATGCATTGGAAAATTCGTCGCTTGTACTGGACGGAACAGTGCCCCTGCCGACCCCGGTGCAGGCGGCCGGCAGAACCGCGTCGCAGCCTGATGCGGCGGGCCACTGGTTGGACAGCGACGAGGAAATACTGTTAGATGCGCTCGGCTTCGAGCCTCAGGACTTCGACACGCTGGTGTCGCGGACCGGGTTCGGACCGGCCCGGTTGGCCGCCCTGCTCCACACCCTGGAACTGGCCGGCTGGCTGGAGGCCCGGGCAGGCGGCTGGTTCGCACGGCTCGGCAATCCCGGGGTGGCGGTCCGCCGCACCCCGCGTACCCCTTCAGCCCGGGCCGTGCGTGCCTCGCATTGAATGAACGACAGCGTCCTCGACATCCTGATCTTCCTGTTCGACAACTTCATGGATGTCGAGGAGGCCCCGCCGCCGGAGCGGGCCGTCCTGCGCCAGGCGCTCGACGAGGCGGGGTTTGCCGCCCCGGCCATCGACCGCGCCCTGGTGTGGCTCGAGGGACTCACCGGCGAAGGCGGCGACGGCATGCCGGACGTGGCCGCGGCCGCCAAGGAGGCCATCCGCGTGTTCAGCGGGCAGGAGCAGGCACGACTCGATACGGACGTGCGTGGCTACATCCTGCACCTCGAACAGGAAGGCATCCTGTCGACGCGCCAGCGCGAGCACGTCATCGATCGTCTTCTCGCGCTCGGCGCCGAGGAGATCGACATCGAGCAGGTGAAGTGGGTGGTGCTGATGGTGCTGTTCAGCCAACCGGGCGAGGAAGAGGCCTATGCGCGGATGGAAGGGCTGGTGTTCGACCAGCGGCCGGAAGCGCTGCATTGAGACAACCCGGAGCGGTCCCAGCGGCCGCTCCTGCTCCGGGCCCCGGAAGGGCACCGGGCAACGAGCCGCGGCCTGCCGCGGCTTCGTCGTCATGAGGGAAAGCGGAATTCAATGAGCAAGAACCTGGTCATCGTCGAGTCGCCGGCCAAGGCCAAGACGATCAAGAAATACCTGGGTACCGGTTTCGAGGTACTGGCGAGCTACGGGCACGTCCGCGACCTGGTCCGCAAGGACGGGGCCGTCGATCCGGCCCGGAGCTTCGCGATGCGCTACGAGGTCTCGACCGAGAAGAACAAGGACAAGCACGTCGATGCCATCGTGCGCGCCGCGAAGCAGGCGGACACCATTTACCTGGCGACCGACCCGGACCGCGAGGGCGAGGCGATCTCATGGCACATCCACGAGATCCTGAAGGAAAAACACCTCGTCGATGGCCACCGCGCCATCCACCGCGCAGTGTTCTACGAGATCACCAAGCGCGAGGTCCAGCAGGCCATCGCCAATCCGCGCGCGATCGCCCAGGACCTCGTCGATGCGCAGCAGGCACGGCGTGCCCTCGATTACCTGGTGGGCTTCAACCTGTCACCGCTGCTGTGGAAGAAGGTGATGCCGAAGCTCTCCGCCGGGCGCGTGCAGAGCGTGGCGCTGCGCCTCATCTGCGACCGCGAGGCGGAGATCGACGCACACCGCAAGCAGGAATACTGGACGATCGAGGTCGACGCCCTGCAGGGCGGCCTGCCGTTCCGTGCGCGACTGGCGGAGTACCGTGGCGCCAAGGTGGAAGCGGATACCGAGAAGGAGCGTTTCACTTTCACCAGCGAGACGCAGGCCCGCGAGGTGGAGGCGTCGCTCGCCGCGGCCGCCGCCGGCAGCCTGCGGGTCACGTCCGTCGAGAAAAAGCCGCGCAGCCGCAATCCGCAGCCGCCTTTCCGGACCTCGACGCTCCAGCAGGCAGCCGCGAACCGCCTCGGCTTCTCGGCCCGCAAGACCATGCAACTGGCACAGAAACTCTACGAGGGCCAGGATTTCGGCGAAGGCCCGGTCGGCCTGATCACCTACATGCGTACCGACAGCGTCTCGCTGGCGGACGAGGCGATCACCGCCATCCGTGACACCATCGGCAAGCTGTATGGTGCCGAGGGTCTCTCGGAAGCCCCGCGCCAATACAAGACGAACCAGGCGAATGCGCAGGAAGCGCACGAGGGCATCCGCCCGACGAACGCGGCCATCACGCCGGAACGCCTCAAGGGCGCGATCGACCCGGACATGTGGCGCCTCTACGACCTCATCTGGAAACGTACCGTGGCCTCGCAGATGGCGGCGGCACTGTTCGAGCAGATGTCGGTG
>JBJTPC010000102.1:0-3218 GCA_046074905.1 Gammaproteobacteria bacterium | reverse complement strand
CCAGCGCATGATCGAAGCCCTGGTGAACCCGATAGGCGATGGCGCGGTCGTTGAACAGCGAGGCAAACACCTCATGCATGGTGCGCAGGACATCGGCGCGGCCACGGACGTTCAGGAAGGTTTCCTGCTGTCCGGCGAACGAGGCATCGGGCAGGTCCTCGGCCGTGGCGCTCGAGCGCACGGCCACTGCGATGCCGTCGCCGCCCATCGCCTCCCAGGCCGCGATGACCTCCTCCTCGAGTCGCGGCGGGAAGGGCGTGGCGAGGATGCGTTCACGGATGGCGGCACCGGTCGCCGCCAGCTTCACCACGTCGTCGACATCGAGTGCGGCGAGTTGGCCGTTGATCCACTCCGCCAGTCCCTCGTGCGCGAGGAAGTCCCGGTAGGCCTGTGCGGTGGTGGCGAAGCCGCCGGGCACCTTCACGCCGAGGCGTGCGAGATGGCTGATCATCTCGCCGATGGAGGCATTCTTGCCGCCAACCACCTCCACGTCATGCATGCCGAGATTCTCGAAGGGTAGGACGTAGGCGGTCACGGCTGGCTCCTGCTTGCCGGCGGGGCATGGGACTGGGACACTGAGCGCGTCCAGTATACGATGACGCAGTGCAAAAAAACCGCGCCCCGACGCACCGAGGAGCCCTGCCGTGCCCGATGCCGACCCGAACGCCGCCAAGTCCCCCCGCCGCACGGTCTTCTTCGTCTCCGACCAGACGGGCGTCACCGCGGAAACCATGGGGCACAGCCTGCTGACCCAGTTCGATGCCGCGACCTACCGTGCGATCACCCTGCCTTTCGTCAGCGGTGCCGAGAAGGCCGAGGAGGCCCGCCGCCGAATCGATGCCACAGGGACTGCGGACGGCGTGCGCCCGGTGATTTTCAGCACCCTGGTCAACGATCTCGAGCGTGGCATCGTCAAGCAGGCCAACGCCCTGTTCCTCGATTTCTTCGACGCCTTCCTCGGTCCCCTCGAGACCGAGTTCCAGGTGAAGGGCAGTCATGCGGCCGGTCGCGCCCACGGCATGGCGGACCTCGACTCCTACAACGCACGCATCAATGCCACCAACTTCGCCCTGGCGAATGACGATGGCGGCAAGTCGAGGGAGTACGAGCAGGCGGACGTCATCCTCGTCGGTGTCTCCCGCAGCGGCAAGACACCTACCTGCCTCTATCTCGCGCTGCAGTACGGGGTGTTCGCGGCCAATTACCCGCTCACGGATGATGACCTCGAAGCGGGCGGTTTGCCGGCGGCACTGGTACCCCATCGGCGCAAGTTGTACGGGTTGACGATTCGTCCCGATCGCTTGCAGCAGATCCGCAACGAGCGCCGGCCCGACAGCCGCTATTCCAGTGCCGCCCAGGTGCAGTACGAGATCCGTGCGGCGGAGCAGTTGCTCCAGCGTTTCGGGGTCCCCTGCATCGACACCACGGATTGCTCGGTCGAGGAGATTTCCAGCCGCATTCTCCATCGCACGGGAATCCAGCGCCGCGTCAGGCCCTGACAGCGTACACACGCCGGATCCCCCGGGGCCTTTGCTAGACTCCGCGGCATGCGCCCTGACCTGCCCATCGCCTCCGACAGCTGGCTGCGTGCCTCATGGCGCGCCCGCCCCGGCAGTTTCGTGGCCCTCATGTCCCTTTACGAGAGCAACCGGGTGCGGGTGGGTGCCCTGCTGGGTGACCTGCGGTCTCGGCAGGGCAGATACCTCTCCCGGGTCCCGGGGGAGTGCCCGCTGGAATTGGTGGTGCTCGAGCAGGGGGCCTACACGACGGTGCTGGCACTCAACAGCCTGTTTCCGGAGACGGAGCGGGGTGAGTCCGACGAGCCGTTGCGCCTGCCGGATCTCGAGGTGCGGGTTTACCATGATGCCGCGCTGGCGGAAGCCAGCCGGTTGGGCGCACCGCGGTCGCATCCGGCCCTCGGACCCGTCGACGCCCGGCTTCCCGCCGCGCTGGATATCCGCTGGCGGCGCAACATCCTCCTCAACAAGTGGCTGGAGTATCTGGCCGATACCGGACACGCGCCGGGAACTTTCCATGTGGCCGATTGAGATCTGGCGCGCCAGGCGCGAGCGCCATGAGGCGGCACGACGTGCTGCCGAGGAAGAGCGCCTCCTCAAGCTGTATTGGAACCGCGCGGAGCTGAAGCGGAGCGTGGACGATCTCGAGGAGGAGGTGAAGCTGCTCCGCGACCTGCTCAAGCAGCAACAGGCACTGGTGACCCGCGCGGAGGAGGACGCCGTCGCCCTCGAGGAGGTGCTGGCCAGTCCGGAGCAGGGATTCGGTGCACTGCTGCACTTTGCGCTCCGCGGATTGTGGCGGGCGGGTCGCCTGCAGGTCCAGCAACTTGCCGGTGAACTCCGCCGGCAGGAGGAGGAGCGCGAGCGCAGGCAGTTCCAGGCGAGTCTCCAGGGCGAGCGCCGCACGCGCCTGGAGGAGGCCGATGCGCGCATCGCCGCGGCCCAGGAACTGGTGGTCGCCGAACGAGCGCGAGTCGCAGCAGCGGAGCGGGAACTGCTCGCGCTGACGGGTCTCTGGCATTTCTTCCGGCGACAGGAGCAGCGCGACGAGGTGCGTCAGGCCCGCGAACTGGAACAAGCCGCCGCAGCGGCGCTCGAGAGCATGCGGTCCGCGCGGGCGACGCTGCTCAAGACGCCTGTCGGGGACTTTCCCGGACTATCGATCGAGGCCCGCCGCCGGATCAACCTGCAGTTGCTCGCCTTGGTGCAGCAGTTGGCCGCGCACCTCGCCGTCGATGGCATCGGCCAGCAGATGCGGGTGGCCTGGCAGCGCGACCTGTCCGGCATCCGCTACGGTGGCCGCGCCGAGTGCCTCGCGCGCCTTGCGCAAGTCAATGCGGTGGCCGGACGTCTGCGGATGTCCGCGGGCAGTTCGCCGGCGGTCCTGGAGCAGGCGGCGCGACTCGGCACGGCCGCGGTCTATCGGTCACCCGCGGATACCACGCCGGCGGCGGCGACCCTCGAGTCGGAGGCGGCCACCCTCCCCGGCAGTTCCATCACCGCGTCGCGCCTGCTGGCCGACGACTACTTCGAGATCCGGCGCTTCCTGCTCGACTAGCGGGGTGCGAGGACCCGTCGGCGCCACTCGTTGAAGTCGTCGAACCAGACGTAGAACGCCGGAACGAAGAACAGGCTGACCGCAGCGGCGAAAGCGAGTCCACCCAGGATGGCGCGCGCCATCGGGTAGTACGCCGTGCCGGG
>JBJTPC010000101.1:0-2021 GCA_046074905.1 Gammaproteobacteria bacterium | reverse complement strand
CGCTCCTCCTCGTGCTCGACGGGGTCACGGATCCCCACAACCTCGGCGCCTGCCTGCGCACCGCGGACGCTGCCGGCGTTGATTGCGTGATTGCGCCCCGCGACCGCGCCGCCGGTTTGACGCCTGCGGCGCGCAAGGTGGCAGCCGGGGCGGCCGAGTCCGTGCCCTTCGCGCAGGTGACCAACCTGGTGCGCTGCCTCGAGCGCCTGAAGCAAGCGGGCGTCTGGGTGGTGGGCACGGCCGGCGAGGCCACCGACGAGGTACATGCAGTCGACCTCACCGGTCCCCTCGCGGTGGTGATGGGGGCCGAGGGAGAGGGAATGCGCCGCCTGACCCGCGAGACCTGCGACCGGCTCGTGCGTCTGCCGATGGCGGGGGCGGTGGAGAGTCTCAATGTCTCGGTAGCCACGGGTGTGGTCCTCTACGAGGCCGTCCGGCAGCGGCGGGGCTAGCCGCAACCCCTTGATATGCGTATACTTGGCGGCTCGCTGGTCGGGTGGTCCGGTCAGCGGCCCTGCCACACTCGCCGGCCCGCCGTCCTCGGGCGGCCGTCCACGGGGTGGCTGCAACCCAGAGGGAATCCAATGAGGCATTACGAAATCGTCGTCCTGGTCCACCCGGACCAGAGCGAGCAGGTGCCTGCCATGGTGGAGCGCTACCAGGCGCTCATCACCGCCGGCGGCGGCCAGGTTCACCGTTTCGAGGATTGGGGGCGCCGCCAGTTGGCCTACCCCATCGCCAAGGTGCACAAGGCCCACTACCTCCTGCTCAACATCGAGACCGATCAGAAGACGCTCGACGAACTGAGCGGCGCGTTCCGCTTCTCCGACGCCGTGCTGCGCCATCTGTGCATCAAGATGGACAAGGCCGTCACCGAACCGTCGCCGATGGTGCGCCCGCCGGAAGAGCGGGACAGCCGCGATGACGATCGCGGCATGGACTTCGGCTGAGTCTCGGGAGAACACACATGTCGCGTTATTTCCGTCGCAAGAAGTTCTGTCGTTTCACGGCGGACGAAGTGGAGCAGATCGACTACAAGGATCTGGCCACACTCAAGAACTACATCACCGAGACCGGCAAGATCGTGCCGAGCCGCATTACCGGCACGCGCTCGTTCTACCAGCGTCAGTTGGCGGAGGCCGTGAAGCGTGCCCGCTATCTGGCCCTGCTGCCGTACACGGACCAGCATTGACCGGACGACGGTGATCGCCTCCCTCGCCACCTGGCTGCTCCGCTCGCCGGGCAACGCAGCCCTGGTGGCCGCCCTGGCTGCGTTCCTGGTGCTCCCGACGGGCATCATGTTCACGGCATGGGCGCCGGGGGCGGTGTTGGCTTGTCTGGTGTTCGCCGGCAAGCTCGCGCCGCGCTGGGTGCCGCTGTCCCTGGTCGCGGCGGGTATCCCGCTCGCCTGGGGTTTGGGTCAGGGAGTGGGCACTCTCATCGGGGCGGGCCTGGCGGCAGCCCTGCTGCTGCCGACTGTCGCTCTGGCGGCCTGGGTGCGCAGGACCAACTCGCTCAGCTACACCGTCCAGGTGGCAGCCGTGGTGGGCATTCTGGCGGTCATCGGCGCGCATCTGGTCGTCGACGATTCCAAGACCTTCTGGCAGCCCTTCATCGTCGGCGTGGAGCAGATGCTCCAGCAGATGGGCGGGGCGGGCGAGGAGGCGCACGAGATAGCGGAGGCTGCCGGACAGGTAGCCTGGGGCGGGGCCATCTGGCTGGTGACGCTCTATTCGCTGCTCGGCGTGTTTTTCGGGCTGCACCTGTTCGGGCGCTCCCGCGATACCCACGAACTGGGACCGCGGTTTCGTGCCCTGAAGGTGGGTCGCGTGTTGGCGGTCCTCGCAGCCGTCGCCTGGGCACTTACCGCCTGGCGGGTGGCGCACGAGGCCGATGACGTCATGTACGTGCTCCTGGGCATGTTCCTGTTGCAGGGACTGGCACTGGTGCACGCGCTACGGGAATCCTTCGGCCTCGGCGGTTGGACGCTCGTGGTGTTCTATGTCTTGCTGTTCCTGCTG
>JBJTPC010000100.1:0-4763 GCA_046074905.1 Gammaproteobacteria bacterium | reverse complement strand
AGGTCGGGTCGAGACCGTCCGGGCCTCCGATGAGGAAGGCGAGGTCGCGCCCGTCCTGGCGCCAGCACGCCGATGCCACCTGGTCGTTGTCCGGGCTGACCTTGCCGCACGGTCTGGCGCGGGTGGTGCTGGCTGAGGCGCTTTACCGGGCGTTCAGTGTCCTGAAGGGACATCCCTATCATCGCGCCGGTTCGCCGGCCGGCCCCTGACGGCCAAGCAGCCCGCGCGAATCGAGGTTTCCCACCCATGTTGCACTCTGCCCCCTTGCTCCTTGCCTCGGCCTCCCCGCGACGTCGTGAACTCCTGGCACAGGTCGGTGTCTCGGTAGAGGTGCATCCGGCCGATATCGACGAGTCCGTGCGGGCGGGCGAAGCGCCGGTGGACTACGTGCTGCGGCTGGCGCGGAGCAAGGCGGAGGCGGTCTGGTCCGCGACGGGCGGGCGCCTGCCCGTCCTCGCCGCCGACACCAGCGTCATCTGCGGTACCGAGATCCTCGGGAAGCCGGTCGATTGCGCGGCGCTCGTGGCGATGCTGCAGCGGTTGTCGTCGCGTTCCCATGAGGTGCTCACGGCAGTGGCCCTGCGGACCGCCAGCGGACTGCGCACGGCCTTGTCCACCAGCGAGGTGACTTTCCGCCCGCTGAAGCGCGAGGAGATCGAGCGGTACTGGCAGACGGGCGAACCGGCGGACAAGGCGGGTGGCTATGCGGTGCAAGGAATCGGTGCCATGTTCATCAGCCGGCTGCAGGGGAGTTTCTCCGGCGTGATGGGGCTGCCCCTCTACGAGACCGCGCAGTTGCTGCAGGCCGCAGGCATTCCCACGGCGCTGTCGCCACCCACGGAGGACCTGCGATGACGGCCGAGATCCTGGTCAATGTCACGCCGCGCGAGACCCGTGCGGCGGTGGTCGAGAACGGGGTGTTGCAGGAGGTGTACGTCGGGCCAATCGCCGCGGCATCACCAGCAACATCTACAAGGGCCGCGTGTCGCGCACGCTGCCTGGCATGCAGGCGGCCTTCACCGATATCGGGCTGGAACGCACCGCCTTCCTGCACGTGTCGGATATTGCGCAGCCGGAAATCGATGGCGATGCGGTGCCGCCGCCCCGTACCGAGAACATCCGCGACCTCGTGAACGAGGGTGACGACCTGCCGGTGCAGGTGCTCAAGGATCCGCTCGGCACCAAGGGTGCACGCCTGACCACGTTCATCACCTTGCCCTCGCGATACCTGGTCTACATGCCGAAGGGCCATGGCATCGGCATCTCGTCGCGGATCGAGGACGACGCGGAACGGCAGCGGCTGCGTGAGGCCGTCACCGGGGGACAGACGGCGGGACCGGGCGGCTACATCGTGCGCACGGCCGCCGAAGGGGCACCCCTCGAGGCGTTGCGTGCCGACATGCTGTTCCTGCAGCGCCTCTGGGAGGTGGTACGCGAGCGCGCGCTGCGTACCCGGGCAGGGGAACTCGTCCATGAGGATCTCCCGCTGCACCAGCGAATCCTCCGCGACCTGCTCGGTCATGGCATCGATCGGGTGTTGGTGGATGCCCCTGCGGCGCATGCGGGCATGGTCGAGTTCGCCCGTACCTTCATGCCGGAGAGTGCCGGCAAGATCGAGCAATATGCGGGCAAGCGCCCGATCTTCGACCTGCATGGGGTCGAGGAGGAAATCGAGAAGGCGCTCGACCGGAAGGTGCCGCTCAAGTCCGGCGGCTACCTGATGATCGACCAGACCGAGGCGATGACGACGATCGACGTGAATACCGGTGCCTTCGTCGGTCACCGCACGCTCGAGGACACCATCTTCCGTACCAATCTCGAGGCTGCGGTGGCCATCGCCCGGCAATTGCGCCTGCGCAACCTCGGGGGCATCATCATCATCGACTTCATCGACATGCAGACCGAGGACCATCGGCGGCAGGTCTTGCAGGCGCTCGAGCGGGCGCTGGTCGCCGACCATGCGAAGACCCACATCAGCAGCGTCTCGCCGCTCGGCCTCGTCGAGATGACGCGCAAGCGCACTCGCGAGAGTCTCGAGCACCTGCTGTGCCGTCCCTGCCCGACTTGCGCCGGTCGTCGCTATGTCAAGACGCCTGAGACCGTCGCCTATGAGGTGTTCCGCGAACTCGTCAGGCAATCGCGTCAGTTCGAGGTGACCGAACTCATGGTTCTCGCCCACCAGGACGTCATCGAGTTGCTGCTCGACGAGGAATCCGGGGCGTTGGCGGAACTCGAGGTGGCCATCGGCCGCCCGATCCGCCTGCAGACCGAGGCGCTCTACACCCAGGACCAGTTCGACGTGGTGCTTCTGTAGGCAGTCATGGAGAGGCCGGCCCGCCTACGCCGCTGGTTGCAACGACTGGGTCTCGCGCTCGGCGGCCTGGTGCTCTTGGCCTTGCTCGCCGTGGGAGCGCTCAAGGTGTGGATCGACCGCTCGCCGCGCCTTGCCGGCGATCTCGTGGCGAGGGTGGAACAGGTCACGGGCTGGCAGTGGCGTTTCACCGATCTCACCGCCAGTCTCGGCTGGTTCGGCCCGGAACTGGCCTTCCGCGAGGTGCACGTCCTCGGTGAACAGGGGCAGGAGTTGCTGCGTGCGCGTGCCGGGCGGGTCGGCGTGGATTGGTTCCGCATGCTGCGCACCTGGCGCCCGGCCGCCCGGGTCTCGCTCGACGGTGTCGCCCTGGCCGTCGAATGGACCGACGACGGCTTGCGACTGGTCGGTCAGGCGGTGGCGCGCGGACCCGCCGTCCAGATGGCGCTGGAGGACTTGCCCACTGGCCTCATCACCCTGACCGGCGCGCGGCTCCAGGTGACCGATCGCCGGACCGGAGCGGTGACGGCGGGCCGGGGCATGGTGTTCGAGGAGGTCGACATCCGCGTGGTGCGTGATGCCCGGCGGCTGGTGCTTGGGCTGGGCATGCGACTCCCCACGCACCTCGGTCGACGACTGGACTTGCGCACCACTTTTTCGGGCCCGTTGGCCGAGCCCGGACGCCTTGGCTGGGACCTCAAGGTCCGGGCACGGGCATTCCAGTTGGCGGGATGGCACGACTGGCTGCCGGTCGCGCTGGGCGACCTGCGGCTGCCCACCGCGGGGAGTCTCGATCTGGTGCTGGATGCACGGGGCCGCGGGGCGGTCCCGGAGCGTGCGGAGTGGCATCTCGAATCGCTCGGGCTGGTCGTCCCCATGCCCACGCCGGCGGCGGTCGAGGAATTCATCGCGGCGAATGCGCCGCCTGACCCGGAATCCTGCGGTTGGGGTCCGCCCGACCCGAAAGCCGTCACCAACGTACCGGAGATGACCGCGGCCTACCGCGCGAGCCTGACTGCGCTGGGCATCGATCGACAGCCGGCCTGGGCCCGCTATGCCCGTCTCGCCGTGGCCGGCAGCCTCGAGCGGCAGGGCAATGCCACCGTCGTGGTCCTGCGGGACTTCGATGCCGTCTCGGGCGGCTTGCAATGGCGCGGTGGGCGCGCTCGCCTGCGCTGGACCGAGGATGCCAAGGGGCTCCTCACGGTGGGCCTGACCAGCGAGGAATTGCGCCCCGCGCCCCTGCTTCCCCTCGCTGGCCTGCTGCCTTCGGTCACCACCCGGCAGTGGCTCGCCAACCTCTCGCCGCGTGGTCATCTCACCGGTGTGGACCTGCAGTTCCGGCGGGAACAGCACTGGCGTCCGGAGGGTACCCTGAGCTTCCACGATTTCGGTACGGGCCCGGCCGGGCGGGTGCCCGGACTGACCGGGCTGACGGGGAAAGTGCGGTTGGCGGCGGATCACGGGGAACTCGAGTTGGCGTCGCCCGGCTTCCAGTTGCTGTTCCCCCAGCAGTTGGCGCTGCCCGAGGGCGGACTGCTGAAGGCGGGACGCGTGGCCTGGCAGCACCATGCCGATGGCTGGCGGATCCGGGCCGACGATTTCGCCGTGCAGCGCCCGGATGGCCAGGGCGAGGCGATGGCGCGCCTCTGGTTGCCTGCCGACGGCAGTTCACCGGTGCTGGCCCTGCGTGCCGATCTGCGTGCGGTCGATCTCCGCTCCACGGCGCGCTTTCTCGGCGTGACCCGGCTGCCGGCGGGCACCGTGACCTGGCTGCGGCAAGCCTTCGTCGACGGGACGGTCGACGCGGGAACGATCGAGTACGCGGGCCGCATGCGGTGTTTCCCGTTCCGGTACGGTGGCGGAGAGTTCAAGGTGAGCGTACGCACCAGCGGTGCCCGCTTGCACTACGCTGCGGGTTGGGCGGATCTCGAGGACCTCGAGGCCACGGTCGAACTCGTCAACAGCGGCTTCACCGCCCGGGTGGCGCGCGGCAAGGTGGGTGGCCTGCAACTCGAGTCCGCCGAGGGCGGGATTGCGGATTTCCGGGAAGCGCGTTTGCAGCTGGCAGGCAGCCTGCGGGGCGACCTTGGCCGGGCGTTGCGACTGGTACAGAACTCGCCGGTGGCGCCTGCCCTCGGACCGCTCTTCAATGGCTTGCGCGGTCGCGGCGCCGCCGGGTTCCAGGTGAACCTCGACCTGCCGTTGCGCGACCTTGCACGCCGTCGGGTGAACGTGGCGACGCGACTTGCCGGCAACGAGTTGGCGTTCGCCGGCCTGGACGACGTCGCCACCGGCCTGCGGGGCGAGTTGCGTGTGGTCGACGATGCCATCGAGTCCACGGGTCTGGTCGGGCAGTGGCTGGGCGGACCGGTGCGCTTCACCGCCACCCGCACCGCAGCCAGCGGTGGGGTCAACCGTTTCGCCCTGACCGGGACCGCGCTTGGCGAGC
>JBJTPC010000099.1:0-5592 GCA_046074905.1 Gammaproteobacteria bacterium | reverse complement strand
CAACCGGGCAATGTCCTCCGGATAGAGGCGCAAGCAGCCGTGGCTGCTGCGCATGCCCACACCGTAAGGTTTGTTGGTGCCGTGGATGAGGTAGCTCGGCCAGCCGAGGCGGAACATGTGCGCCCCCAGCGGATTGTCCGGGCCTGCGGGCACTACCTTGGGGAGAATCTCGCCATTGGCCGCATGCTCGCGCCGGACCGATACCGGGGGTCGCCAGACCGGGTCCTTCACGCGCGTCACTACCTTGGTGCTGCCCTCCGGGGTCACCCAGCCCACGCGCCCGATGCCGATCGGGTAGGTGTAGACGACCTGGAGCTTGCCGGGCTCCCGCTTCGGGAACCAGAACAGTCGCATTGCCGCCAGATTGACAACCACCCCGTCACGGGGCGCATCCGGCAGGACGAACCGGGTCGGCAGGAGTACACGCCGACCTTCTCCCGGCAACCACGGATCGACCCCGGGATTCGCGCGGACAATCTCCTCGTAACCGAGATTGAAGCGGCGCGCGATGTCCGGAAGCACGTCGTCCTTGCCAACCACCGTGGACTGCAGCACGCCCACGACATCGGTGGTGGAAGGATCGAACTCGAAGCGATGGGTAGGCACCCCGAGGGGATCCAGCGGCGGCGGGGGCGGCGCCTCCACCACCGGCGGCGGGGCGAGCGGTTGACGCTCGCGCACCGTACAGGCACCCAGCAACACCAGGGGCATCAGCCAGGCGAGTGTGCGCCACGGCAAGGCAAATCGGGGATGGACCGGCACCATGGGCAGGATTATGGCCCGAATCCGCCTAGAGGATGAGCGGGCGGTCCGGCAACTCGTTGGCCTGCACCTGCCCCTCGGCGCGGGGAAAGTGGCGGGCGAGGAGGATGCAGAGCACTTCGAGGCCGGCCAGGGCACCCGCCATGGCCCGACCGGCGCGGCAAGCATCGCGGATGCCGGCGGCGACGGCCGACCATTCGGCAGCGCTGATGCGGCCGTTGCAGCCGCGATCGGCGACGATTTCCACGGCGTGATCCGCCAGCTGGAGGTAAACCAGTACGCCGTTGTTGTCGGCGGTATCCCAGACCCGGTAACGGGCGAACAGGTCGATGGCGCGCTCCCGCGGCGTCAGTCCGCGCCAGACGTCCGCCAATTCCAGGTCCGCCTCGACGACGAACCGCACCTGCCCGGTATGCAAGGCCTCGCCGGCGCGGATGGTGGCTTCGAGGCGCTCCAGCGCAGCGGGCGGGAAGGCACGTCGTACCTGCCAATCGGTCACCAGCAGATGCCGCCACAGGCGGGCCCAGCGGCCGGGCAGGGGCGGTGAATCCTGACTCATGTGAGCCCTCCGACCCTACCAGCGACCCGAGGCGCCACCGCCCCCGAAGGAGCCGCCGCCACCGCCACCGAACCCGCCGCCGAAGCCACCGCCGCCAAAGCCCCCTCCACCGAAGCCACCGCTTCGCCAGTGACGGCCACCGCCGAAGCCACCGCCGAAACCGCCACCCAGGCCGCCCGCCAGCGCCACCAGGAAACCGACCACGCCGGCCACCAGTCCGGCCCAGAAAACCCCGGTGATTACCCAGCCGGCAAAGCCGGTCAAGCCGCCGGCCACGACCGAACCCACGAGCCGACCGAACAGGCTGCGCAGTACGCCGCCAGCGACCAGCGCCACCATCAAGAGCAGCATCCAGGGCGTGCCATTGCTCGCGCTGCGCTGCGCGGGAGCCGGCAGGGGCTTGCCGTCGACGAGACGGACCGTGGCCTCGACCCCGGCGGCGATGCCGCCCGGGAAATCGCCTTCGCGGAACCGGGGCACCATCAGGTCGTCGGTGATGCGGTTGGCATAGATGTCGGGAATGGCACCCTCCAGGCCCCGCCCGACCTCCAGGCGCACCGCCCGGTCATCGACGGCAACGATCAGGATGGCGCCGTCGTTGACTCCCTTGCGGCCCGGCTGCCATGCGCGCGCCAGCCGGATGCCGTACTGCTCGATCTGCTCGGGGGCGGTGGAACGCAACACCAGGACTGCGAGTTGGCTGCCCTTGCGCTGCTCGAGGTCGCGGAGCCGCGCGGTGAGCTGCGCCTCCGCCGCCGGAGGCAACACATCCGGGAGGTCGACCACATAACCGCTGAAGGCCGGCAGTTCCGCCGGCCCGCCCGCAACGCCCTGCGCCGGGGACGCGGGCGCGGCGATCGCGAGCGCGAACAGCAGCAGGTGCGCGAGCACCGGCCTCACGGGGCGGCAGGCTGGACCGGCGGCGTGGCCGAGAAGTCCACCTTCGGGGCGGTGCTGATGGCGGCCTCGTTCTCGACGGTGAAGCTCGGCTTCTCCTTCATGCCGAACAGCATGGCGGTGAGGTTGGAGGGAAAACTGCGCACGGTCGTGTTGTACGCGCGTACGGCCTCGATGTAGGCATTGCGCGCCACGGTGATGCGGTTCTCGGTCCCCTCCAACTGGGCCTGCAGGTCGCGGAAGTTCTGATCACTCTTCAGCTGGGGATAGTTCTCGGTCACCACGAGCAGCCGGCTGAGGGCCGACGTCAACTCGCCCTGCGCGGCCTGGAAGGCGCGCAGGCGCTCCGGATTGTCGATGGTGGCCGCATCCACCCGCACCGACGTCGCCTTGGCGCGCGCCTCGGTCACCCCGATGAGGACCGCCTGTTCCTGCGCCGCAAACCCCCTGACCGTCTGGACCAGGTTGGGAACCAGGTCGGCGCGACGCTGGTACTGGTTCAACACCTCGGCCCAGGCCGCCTTGATGGCCTCGTCCTGACTCTGCATGGTGTTGTAACCGCAACCGGAGAGGAGCAGCGTACCGGCGAGGGCGGCAGCGGCGAGAAGCTTGCGCATGATCGGGATCCTCGGGATGGGCTCGGGCGCCGGCACTGACGCGCCGGCACGAATCCACAGTGTGCGTCCAACGGCGCGGGAATCAACCCCCCCGGAAGCATGCGCGCACAAAAAAAACGCCCCGCCAGAAATCTGGCGAGGCGTCGAAGAGCGGACTTGTTGAAGGGAAGGAAGTCCGCCAGGGGATTCGTCGAGGGAGAATGTACGCTGTGTCCGGAAACGGTTCCGTGACCTGCCGCACAAACCATGGATGGCCATGGACGGCGTGGGTCAGGCAAAGCGAGGAAGTTCAATGGGACGCTGGCGCCCCCCCACCCGACCCGGCTCGAAGTACATCACGCCGGAAGGCGCGGCGAGGCTGCGGGCGGAACTCGATCACCTCTGGCGCGTGGAACGCCCGCAGGTCACGCTGGCGGTCAGCGAGGCCGCCGCCATGGGCGACCGCTCGGAAAACGCCGAATACATCTACGGCAAGCGCCGGCTGCGCGAGATCGACTCCCGGGTGCGCTTTCTGCGCAAGCGCCTCGACGGCATGGTGGTGGTGGCGCGGCCGCCGGCGGATCCGCAGCGGGTTTACTTCGGGGCCTGGGTGGAGCTGGAGGACGAACGGGGTGATACCGCCTGGCGGCGCGTGGTCGGTCCCGACGAGTTCGACACCGACCCGCGCCATGTCAGCATGGATGCGCCGCTCGGTCGGGCCCTGCTCGGCCGCGGAATGGACGATGAGATAGGGGTAGAGACGCCGGCGGGGCGGCGGAGCTGGATCGTGGTGGCGATCCATTACGGAGCGCCACCCGCGGACTGACGCCCGTCCTCAGACGCGGACGTTGCGGAATTGCCAGGCGCAGTCCGTGTCCACCGCTTCCGGGAACAGGCGGCCACGCTCGTGCAACGGCGTCCAGTCGGTGTAGGCCCCCACCACCGGGCCGAGATAGGGCATGGCCACCTCGAGACAGCGGCGGTAGTCCATCTCGTCGGGCTCCACCACGCCGACCGACGGATTCTCCATGGCCCAGACCATGCCGGCCAGCACCGCCACCGTCACCTGCAGCGAGGTGGCGTTGTTGTAGGGTACGAGCGCCCGCGCTTCCTCGATCGACAACTGGGATCCGTACCAGTAGGCGTTGCGGGCATGCCCTGCCAGCAGCACGCCGAGCTCGTCGATGCCATCGGCGATCTCGTCCATGAGGATGCGCTTGGCCGGCTGCAGCTTCCAGTTCAGTCCGGCGAACTCGTGCACGGACATGACGGCACTGTCGCTCGGGTGGTAGGCGTAGTGGCTGGTCGGCCGGTAGACCGCCTTGCCGTCCTGCCAGACCGTGTAGTAGTCGGCGAGCGAGATCGCCTCGCTGTGGGTAATCAGGAAGCCGTGGAAGTGCCCGGCCCTTGGGGTCCAGGTGCGCACCCGCGTGGCCGCACCGGGCTGCATCAGGTAGATGGCGGCCCGCGAGCCCACCGCGTGTTCGCGACCGTCGCTCGGCAGCGCCTTCTCGTGCGTACCCCAGCCGAGTTCGGCCGGTTGCGAGCCCTCGCTGACGAAACCGTCCACCGACCACGTGTTGACGAACTCGCCCACTGCCTTGGGAATGGTCGGCCGCTGCGTGTTGCGCTCGGCGATATGAATGACCTTCACGCCCACCCGCTGTGCCAGCAACGCCCAGTCCTCGCGACCCGCCGGCTCGCCGGCTTCGATACCGAGATCGGTGGCGATGTTGAGCAAGGCCTGCTTGACGAAATGCGATACCAGGCCCGGGTTGGCGCCATGCGTGAGCACGGCCGTCGGGCCACCCGGGCGCTCGCCGCGCAGGGCCAGGGCGCGCTCGCGCATCATGTAGTTGGAGCGGTCGGCGTGGGTCAGGGAGGGATCCGTGTAACCCCCCGCCCAGGGCTCGATGCAGGTATCGAGATACAGCGCGCCGACTTCGCCGGCGAGGCGGACCAGATCCACCGACGAGACGTCGACGGACAGATTCAGCAGGAAATCGCCCGCACCGAGCAGGGGCTGCAGGACCTCGCGGTAGTTCTCGCGCGTCAGCGGATTCACCACGAAGCGTACCCCGAACGCCGCCGCCTCGGCGTCACCCGCCGCTTCCGCGGTGACGATCGTGATGCGGTCGGGCGTCAACCCGCCGATATGGCGCAGGATGAGCGGCAGAACCCCCTGGCCGATGCTGCCGAAGCCGACGAAGACCAACCGGCCACTGAGGTTGACGTGGATGGGATGCGGCGCGCTGCTCATGATGTTGCGGTTATCCTCGGCAAAGGGACGGAACTTGGATCCACGCGGCCACCACCCGGCCGGCGGTCAACCGTCATAGTGTAGCGCCCGCCGGCGCGACTTGAAGCCTGCCACCCCCGGCCACGCCGGAGACCGAGGAGATCCGCCGATGCCGCCCGACCTGCCAACCCCCTGGGTAAGCGCCGCCGAGTTGTCGCGGCACCTGCCGGGAAGCGACGAGCCGTGGACCCTGCTCGATGCCCGCTTCGACCTCGCGGATCCGGCGGCGGGTGAACGCGCCTTCCGCGAAGCCCATGTCCCCGGCGCCCGTTTCCTGCACCTCGAACGTGACCTTTCCCGGCCAAGGACCGCAACCGAGGGTCGCCATCCGCTGCCGGCGCGGCACGAGGCAGCCGCCCGTTTCGCCGGGCACGGCGTGCGCGCCGCGTGTCCGGTGGTGGTGATGGATGCCGGCAACGCGCTGTTCGCCTCGCGGGCGTGGTGGATGCTGAGGGAAC
This sequence comes from Gammaproteobacteria bacterium, assembly GCA_046074905.1. Taxonomy (GTDB): domain Bacteria; phylum Pseudomonadota; class Gammaproteobacteria; order Steroidobacterales; family Steroidobacteraceae; genus CAIOHZ01. The sequence continues at coordinate 21 of JBJTPC010000099.1, read as the reverse complement.
TCGGCCATCCGGATGTGCGCG
>JBJTPC010000098.1:0-5898 GCA_046074905.1 Gammaproteobacteria bacterium | reverse complement strand
CGCGCACATCGAAGCCATGTAGACGGCAATCCAGAACGAGCCCTGCGTCTGCGCGAAAATCGCCGTGGCGATCGAGGGCGCGAGACCGCCCCCGACGATCGAGCCCACCTGGTACCCGAGCGTGGCCCCGGAGTAGCGGACCTTCGTCTCGAACATCTCCGAGAGCAGTGCCGCCTGCGGCCCGTACATCATGGCGCCGAACACGTTCGCCGTGGCCAGACCGACGGTCATCCACAGCAACGACCGCGTCTCCACCATCGGGAACAGCGCGAAGCTCCACAGCCCGGTCAGCGCCGCGCCGAGCAGATAGAGCTTGCGCCGACCGTACCGGTCGGAAAGGGCCGAGAAGAACAGCAGCGCGGGAATCATTGCCACCGCACCGATGAGCACTGCCGTCAGCATGGTCGATCTCGACAGGCCCAACCCACCCGGACCACTGCCGTAGGCGACGATGAAGGCAATGCAGATGTAGAACCCGACCTGGACGCCAACGAAGGCACCGGCCGCCAGGAGGATCTGGCGCGGGTACTGCCGCAGGGCCTGCAGCACCGGCGGCCGCGCTGCGGCCACGGTGGTCGCTGGATGATCGGCTCGCTGCGCGGTGGCGGGCGAGTCCGCGGTCTGCAATTGCTTGAAGGCCGCCGTGTCCTCGAGCCGGAATTGCGCATACAGCGCCACGCCGATGAGCACCACGCTGGCGATGAACGGCAGACGCCATGCAAAGGCCAGGAAATCCTCGGGCGTGGTGACGGCGGAGACCAGGAGGAAGGCACAGTTGGCCAATACCACGCCGACCGGCACCCCGATCTGCGCGAAGCTGCCGTAGAAGCCGCGGCGATGGGCCGGGGCGTTCTCGGTCACCAGCAACACCGCACCGGCCCATTGCCCGCCGATGGCCAGACCCTGGACGAAACGCAGGACCACCAGCAAGACCGGCGCGAGCCAGCCAATCGTGCCGTAGCCCGGCAGCAGGCCGATGAGCGTGGTGGAGGCAGCCATCATCAGCAACGCAATCACCAGGGCGCGCTTGCGGCCACGACGGTCACCGAGATTGCCGAACAGAATGCCGCCGAGCGGCCGCGCGAAGAAGCCGATCGCGAACGTGCTGAACGAGGCGAACAAGGCCACCATCGGTGGCATCGAGGCCGGGAAGAACACCGCGGGAAACACCAGTGCAGCGGCGGTGCCGTAAAGGAAGAAGTCGTACCACTCTATGCTGGTGCCGACCAGCGAGGTCATCGCCACGCGGCGCAGTGCGCGCGGGTCCTGCTGACCGGCAGTGCCGGATGCTTGCGTCATGTGAGGCCCCCCTTGGGGCCGACTCTACGCCGGATCGCGCAAGGCTGCAGCCAGCATGCCGGCATTGCCGGGCGCCGTGGCGTCCAGTGGCAGCAGCGGCTCGAGGGTCTCGCGGCGCCATGGCGCTGCTGCGGTTCGCAGGAACCGGAGACGCACACCTGCGTTCTCGGCGGCCGCCACGGTCGCTGCAAGACCGGTCGACAGCACCTCGCGCCAGCGTTCACCCACGCCGGGCCGACAGCGCAGGGCCTCGAACAACTCCTGCTGCAACTGTGCCGGCTCGAGGCCGTGGGGCTCGGGCAACACCTCTTCGCGGGTCAGGGTCCGGCCCGGCCAGAAGAGATGGCGGTCGCGGAGGGTCTGCCAGAGCTCCAGCAGATGACCGCCATGGGCCACCGGCATCGGCGTGGGACGAAACGCCTCGCGCCAATGGTGTGCAGTGGCCTCATCTTCCGGCGGCGCATCCACCAGCACGACACGCTCCACCCGGGAGGGTCGCGCCATCGCCAGGCGCAAGGCAAGCGTCGCCTGTCCGCCGAAGGCCAGCAGGGCCACGGGTCGTCCATCGGTACCGAGCAATCGGTCGAGCAGGTCCCCGGCCGCCGCGGCATCGACGGGAAAATCATCCGACTCCCCATGACCAGGGAGGTCGGGCAACAGCACTTCGAAGCCCGCCCGATGCAGCATCCCCGCCAACGCGGCGTAACTGCCCCCTGCCCGTCCCACGTCATGCAGCAGGAGCAGTCGCGAGGCGCCCTGGAGGGGCCAGCGGCGCAACCAGAGTTCGGCGCCGGCCGGTCCTTCGGCCACGGCCATTCCAGGCAGGGGCGCACTCACCGCCACGCCGGAGGGACCGTCCCGCACGGCGGCGGCGGGCTCCCATTCGGTCAGTTGAGCCGCCAAGGTGTCCCAAAGCACGGCCGGCGCCGGCGGGGTGACCGTGAGGACGGAGGGCTCGCGCCAGCGGGCCGCGAGACGCGGAATATGCGCCGCCAGCGGATCCGTCTCGCGATACAGCAGTCGCACCGGCACCGTCAGGTCCTCCAGGGCCTGTGCCGTGTCGTGGCGGAACGCCGCCGCATACCCGCGGACGTAATCGGCCCCGGCATAGAGCATTTCCATGACCCAGGCATGCAGGGCGGCCGGCGGTGCGACGTCATAGACCATGCGATGGGCGGCGTCGCGCTGGTACCAGGGAAAGAAGAACAGTTGTTCGCGGCCGCGGGCCCACAGGCGCGCCAGATGGCTGCCATCCCACTCCGGTGCGAAGACCGGAAAGTAGCGTGCCAAGGCGTCGGTACTCTCCTCGGGCGTGAACAGGGGCAGGCCGTCCAGCACCACCCCGGCGGCGAGATCGGGCGCCTGACGCGCCACCTCGAGTGCGATGACCGCACCGGTATGGGTCCCCGCGAGCAGGGCACGATGGAGACCGGCCTCGCGCAGGACGGGCACGAAGGTGGCCGCGAGCGCATGAAGGGTCCAGGGATCGCCGGGGGAGCCGGGCAGCGACGGCGAAACACCGAACCCCGGCGTATCGGGCGCCCACAGGCGCCACCCGGCGGGCAGACGGGAGGCCAGCGGCGCAGCCGAACGCGAACTCAGCGGCGACTGATGGAAGTAGATGACGGGACGTCCCGCACCCGCCGTCCGCACCTGCAGCCGGAAGCCGCCGCCACTGAGCCACTGTCGCCGGAAAGTCACTTGAGCGGTTCCACCTTCGGAATCATGAGCGTGATGATGAGGGCCTGGAAGATGCACAGCGAAGAGGCGACGCCAAAGGCGGCCGGATAGCCGAACTGCATCACCAGTGCGCCCACGCCCAACTGGAACAGCGCGCCGCCCAGTGACCCCGCGGCACCGGAAAGCCCCCAGACCGCAGCGACATCCGAGGCAGGGTAGAGATCGGCTGCCAGCGGGAAATTCGAGGCGGTCTTCCACTGGATGGAACCGATGGCCAGCGAGACCAGCACCAACGCCAGCACCCAGGAATCCACGCTCGCCGCCGGAAACGCCACCAGTGCGCCCAGGGAGCCAGCCCAGATCATCGTCTTGCGGGACCGGTCCACGCTCCAGCCACGCTGGATGAGCTTCTGCCCTGCCCAGCCACCGGCCAGCGAACCGAGATCCGCGAACAGGAATGGCACGACGGCCGCCCACACCACATACACCGGCGAGAACCCACGCTCGGTCTGCAGGTAGAGCGGCAACCAGAAAGCGAAGAAGTAATAGGCGCCATCACCGACGAACCGCGACAGGATGAGGCCCCAGGTCTCGCGGCGGTGGAGGTGTCGTCGCCAGGCCTGCCATTGCGAACGCAGGGTCACCGCACCGTTTGTCCCGTCCTCCGCCGCGACCGGTCGCTCGTACCGGTCGGCCAGCGCGATTGCCCGCTCCGCCGGGGAAAGATTCGGAAAGTGTTCGGGCAGGCGATAGAAGCGCCACCAGTACACCACCCACAGCAAGCCGAACGCACCCGGGACCAGGAAGGCGGCTTGCCAACCGAAGGCTGCGGCCAGTCCACCGGCCAGGGGCGGCGCGAGGATGAGCCCGAGTCCCGTTCCGGCGGACACCCAACCAGCCGCCAGGCTGCGCTCGGCCCGTGGGAACCACTCGGCCACCGCACGCATCGCGGTGGGGTAATTCGGGCCCTCGGTCAGCCCGAGCAGTGCGCGTGCCACGAACAGGCCGAGGAAGCCGGCCGCCAGTGCGTGTCCCATCGCTGCCAGGCTCCACAGGGCAGCCGCCCAAGCGAGCGCGCGCCGCGTGCCGAGACGTGCGACGAAGGGCCCGGAAAGCAATTGCCCGATGGCGTAGGCGCCGAGGAAGGCAAATCCCAGTTGACCGTAGTGCGCGGCGTCAAGCCCGAAGGCTTCCTTGAGTCGTGCGGCAGTGACAGCCATCGCCTGCCGATCGATCGAGCCGATGGCCGTGATCAGCGACAGGAGCAAGGCCACCTGCCAGCGGCGACGCGTCGCGAAGTATCCCCGGGCTTCACTGCCCGCTGACGTGGTGTGCATTCCCCCTCCTCCCCGCGATGGTCTAGAGCCCGAGCACCCCGGGATTCATCCTGCCCGCCGGATCGAGCGACTGCTTCAGTGCCCGCACCAATGCCAGCGTCGCCGGCTCCAGCCCATCCGCATAACGGTAGAACTTGCCGATCTGGAAGTGAACGGCGCCGGCAGCGGCGAGAGCGTCGCGCAAACGATGCTTGACGTCATCCACGCAGGCGGCGATGCGTGCATCATCGGCATGCCGTGGCAGCTTGGCGAGATAATCGGCGGGCAGCACGCGGCGATGCAGGGGCGGTTGCGATCCCGGCCAGTAGAGGCAGGGTTCGACAATCATCGCCTGGGCGCCGACGGTGCACATCAGCACTCCCGTGGTGACGCCATGCGCCGCCAGTTCCTCGGCTGCGTCATCGAACACCGTCTGCACCGCGGCATAGGCCTCCACCGCCCGCGAGAACGGCACGACGCCGTGGATCGGCACCCAACGCTCGCCGCCGGGACCGAGCAATGAAGTGATGTTCGCGAACGGCGCGCTGCGCAGCACCGTGGGCACCGTGTTGGGCACGGCCTGGCCACCCGCCGCTTCGACCAGCGCCCGGATTCGGGCCGCACGCGCCGCCGCCTCGTCCGGCGTCAGTCCCTCGCAAGCCAGATGCAGGCTGCACTCGGCTTCCTCGAGGAAACTGCGACCCCCCATGACGACCTTGGCACCCTGCTTGAGCCCGGTGAGCAGCGATCCGGCACCGCCCACCACCCGGCCGAGCGCCTTCACGTCCTCGAGCAGCGAGGCGCGCTTCATGCGCAGGTTCTGCAGCCCGGCATCGAACGCAAAGCACTCGCTGGCAAGGCCTGCGCGTCCGATCTCCGCCATCGTCTCGAGCAGCCGGGCGGCGCCGGGAAACGCGAAAGACAGGGTCTCCAGCGCCGCGGGCCGATGCACCAACGGCAGGGTGGCGCGCACCTTGAAGCCGAGCGTACCGCAGTCGCCGGTGAAGACACCAGTGAGATCGGGCCCGTGATGCCGGAAGAATGGCTTGCGCTGGCCGTCTGCCGCCGCGCCGGTTCGCAGCAATTCGCCATTGGCCGTCACGACCTCGAGACCCAGTACGTTGTCGGCGCTGGTGCCGTAGGTTCCGGTACCGAGAAACGCGCTGCCCTGCGAGAGTGAGCCACCGACGGTCGCCCGCATCCCGGAGAGCGGTCCCCAGAAGCGCGGTCGCACGCCATGCGGCGCCAATGCCTCATCGAGTGCCCGCCAGGTGATGCCGCACTCGACGGTGACGTACATGTCGCGCAGGTTGATCTCGAGCACGCGGTCGAGCCGGGTGAGGTCGACGAGGACCGAACCGCCGCGGGCTGCCAGATAGCCGCCCGTATAGGACATGCCACCGCCGCGAGGAACCAAGGGCGTGGTCGTTCCCTCGAGGGCGCGCAGGGCCTGTTGCAGCAATTCGACGCTGGACGGCTGCAACACGGCGAGCGGCACCTCGCCGGCTGAATAGACATCGTGGCCGAAGTAAGCCAACTCGGCCGGGTCGGTGGTCAGGTCATCGGCAGGAACGGCTGCCAGCAATCGATCAAGCATCGGAAG
>JBJTPC010000097.1:0-2975 GCA_046074905.1 Gammaproteobacteria bacterium | reverse complement strand
CTGCGCACGTCGGCGCTCCACGTCCGCGGGCGGACGACCGGTCCAACTGCCGTAACGATCGATCCCGCCGTCGGCCACGGGCGATGCGGTGCCGGGGGCGTTGGGTCGGTCGGGTTTGGTCTCTGCCATGGTCGACGCCTCATCGACCGCAGGGACGGTCATGCCGAGAGGTTGCCGCAGCCCGTCCCGGCGGGACAGGAACTGCGTCACACCAACGGTGGCGCGGACGGCCTCAGACCAGCCGGTAGCAGGGCCGGTAGTCACCGGACAGCTTCATGCGCCGCTGGGCGACGAAGGCCGCGAGCAGCGCATCGAGGGAACGCATCAGGTCCGGATCGCTGCGGACCTCGAACGGGCCATGCTCGGCGATGGCCCGCATGCCTTGCTCGCGGACATTGCCCGAGACAATCGCCGAGAACATGCGCCGCAGGTTGGCGGCGCGCTCGTGCACCGGTTGGTCGAAGCCGAGCGCCAGACCCGCGACCCCGGCGTGGTCGGCGACGAACGGTTGCTGGAATGCGGGCGGGATGCGCAGCAGCCAATTGAACTGGTAGGAATCGCTGCGCTGTCGACGATGGGCACGGACCCGGTCGATTCCCGCCGCCATTGCCCGCGCCACCGCCACCTCGTCGTCGATGATCACCTGATAGAGGGACTGTGCCGCAGAACCCAGCGTGAGACCGATGAAGGCGTCCAGTTGCGCGAAGTAATCCGCCGCCGCGGCCGGCCCCGTGAAGACGATGGGCAGCGGCTGTTCGGCATTCGCCGGATCCAGCAGGATACCGAGCAGGTAGAGGATTTCCTCCGCTGTGCCGACCCCGCCGGGAAAGACCACGATGCCATGCCCGAGGCGGACGAATGCCTCGAGCCGCTTCTCGATATCGGGGAGGATCACCAGCGCGTTGACGATCGGATTCGGCGGCTCGGCAGCGACGATGCCGGGCTCGGTCAGGCCGATGAAGCGCCCGTGACGGATGCGCTGCTTGGCATGCGCCACCGTGGCACCCTTCATCGGGCCCTTCATCGCCCCAGGGCCGCACCCGGTGCAGACCGACAGGCCACGCAGACCGAGCTCGTAGCCGACGCGCTTGGAATAGTCGTACTCCTCGCGGCTGATGCTGTGCCCGCCCCAGCAGACCACGAGATCGGGCCGACCACGATGCTCGAGCACACCGGCGTTGCGCAGGATGCAGAACACCGCATTGGTGATGTCCTCGCCCTGCGCCAGGTCGAACCGTCCACCCTCGATGATCTCGTTGGCGGTATAGACGATGTCACGCAGCACCGCGAACAGGTGCTCCTGCACCCCGCGGATCATGCGGCCATCCACGAAAGCGCTGGCCGGGGCATGCGTCAGGTCGAGCTTCACGCCCCACGGTTGGCGCACCAGCCGCAGGTCGAATGCAGCGTAGCGCTCGAAGAGTTCCCGCGGATCGTCGCTGTCGCTGCCGCAGTTCAGGACCGCGAGAGCGCAACGGCGGAACAGCGGATACAGCCCGCCCTGCCCGGCATCCAGCAACTTGGCCACCTCAAGCTGCGAGAGCTGCTCGAGAACGCCGGCAGGGACCACGCGCGCATCGACGAAGCCCTCGCCGGCCGGATCGCGCGGAAAATGCAGCGTGGCATCGACGGTCAAGGACGGATCTCCACCGGCACCTGGTTGCGCGTCAGCAGCCAGATCTCCAGCATGTGGTCGTTGTTGACGGCGATGCAGCCGTTGGTCCAGTCGATGTCACGGTAATAGCTGAGCGGACGCTTCAGCACGTTCGGCAGACCGTGGATCATGATGTTGCCGCCCGGCGGCACGCCGCGCCGACGCGCAGCCTCGCGGTCATCGGACGAGGGATAGGACACCTTCAAGGACAGGAAGAACTCGCTGCGCGGATTGCGCGAGGCGATGGAATAGACTCCCTCGGGCGTGCGGAAATCCCCTTCCTGTTCCTTGTGGCCCTCGGGGTTCAGGCCAAGGCGCACCGGATAGCTGCGCAACACGCGACCCTCGCGCAGCAGGTAAAGCCGACGCTCGGCCTTGCGCACCAGGATGTAATCGGCCGCGACCAGCGGCTGCGGCTCCGGCAGGAAATCGCCGGCACCCGGCGTCACGATGCTGGCCGTCTCGGGAGCGGATGCCCGCGCCGCGGGCAGCGACATGGCCGCCAGCAGCAGGAGGCCGGAAAGGCAGCGGGTCAGCGGGCCAAACCACACGGGCATGGCGGCATTATACGGCTGCAGGTCCCCGCTCACTCGACCACGACCGCAGTACAGCCTTCCTGCGGCGAGCCCACCACGGGCGCGAGACGGTAACGCACGCCGGGCGCCGTCTCCAGGGACAGTTCATGCCGCGTGGTGCGGTCCGGGTCACGGGTAGTGCAATCCACCAGCAGCACGTGCTTGCCCGGCTCGACCTCGACGCGCCAGACGCCGAAAGCGAGCACCTCGTCATCGACTTTCCTCAGGCGCACAGTCACCGCGGCACCTGCCGTGACCGGCAAGCTCGCGCTGATCACCGACACCTCGCCCACCGCGCGGCGCGGGCCGTCGTAGCCGGGTGTCGCCGCGCACCCCGCGGACAGGGACGCCAGGAAGACCGCGCTGCTGCGGTTCATCCCGATTCCCCGACGGTCGTGGCATCGATCCGCGGCACGTTGATTTCCATCCCCACCTTGAGGGTGCTGAAATCGAGGTCCGGGTTGTATTGCTGCAGCAGCCATGCAGGCACGCCATGCTGGCGCATCAGCGACCACAGGCTTTCGCCAGTCTGCAGGCGATGCCGATCGGCCCCGACGATGCGGACGCGCTCGAAGTACACAGCCTGTTGCGCACGATGCCACTCGGTTCTCGCCCGCTCGAAGTCCGTCGGCGAGACCCCCGCGAGTTCGACCTTGAGACGACGTCCCATCACCAGCGGTGCCTTGGGTTTCAGGCCGTTGAGCCGGCGCAGTTGCGCGACGTCCGTGCCGAGCCAGGAAGCCAAC
>JBJTPC010000096.1:0-6201 GCA_046074905.1 Gammaproteobacteria bacterium | reverse complement strand
CGGCCTCGGAGGCCAGCGCCGCCGAACTGACGGGCATTGCCGAGGCGTTCCACGGCCTGAACCATGGCGTGGTGCAGGTGGTCAGTGATTTCGACCTGCTCCGCGGTCCGGCGGGTTTCGACCGCGAATTCGATCTCGTCGAGCAGTTGGCGGGAGCGTCGGGACGGCCACTGTCGATGACCTGGCTGCAGCGCGATCCCGGCGGCGAGCAGTGGAAGGCCATCCGTGCCCGGGTCGAGTCCGCGGTCGCCCGCGGCTTGCCACTGCACCTGCAGACGGCCGCGCGCGGTATCGGCGTGATCAACGGACTGGAGGCCAGCTTCCATCCCTTCATGGGTTTCCCGGGCTATCTGGAGGTGGCGCAGTTGCCACTGGCGGAGCGTGCCGCGGCGCTGCGCGAACCCGCCCGGAAGGCCCGCATCCTCGCCGAGCAGTCTGGCCGCGTGTCCGGCGACGGAACGCCAATCCCGCCGCTGGTGGACATCCTGCTGGCCAGGATCGAGATGATCGCCGCACGGATGTTTCCGCTGGACGGGCAACTGGACTACGAGCCGGCGCTGTCGCAGAGCTTCCTGGCGCTTGCGCGCCAGCGGGGCTGCTCGGCCCTGGAGGCGCTCTATGACCATTTCGCGGCAGGCGACGGCAGCAACCTCGTTTACTTCCCCATCTTCAACTACAACGACGGCTCGCTGGAGACGGTGCGCGAGATGCTGGCCCACCCGCACGCGCTGTTTGCGCTGGGGGATGCGGGCGCGCATGTTGGCACGGTGTGCGACGCGAGTTTCAGCACGTTCCTGCTGACGCACTGGGTGCGCGATCGCGCCGAGGGCCGCCTCCCGGCGGAGCAGGCCGTCGAGTTGCTGAGCGCGCGCAATGCACGCTATCTCGGCCTGCATGACCGCGGGTTGATTGCGCCGGGCATGCGTGCCGACCTGAACCTGATCGATCCGGCGCGCCTGTCCGTCGGTGTTCCGCGGTTGGTGCGCGACCTGCCCGCCGGCGGCAAGCGGTTCGTGCAGGCGGGGGAGGGTTACCTCGGCACCTGGGTTGCGGGCCAATGCGTCAGGCGCGATGGCGAAGTGACCGGAGCGCGTCCCGGGCGACTGGTGCGCGCCGGTCGGGGTCAGTCCGTCCGGTAAGCGACCGGTTGGCCCTCACGCAGGATCAGCAGTCCACCGGGCTGCGTGGCGACGTGGAGCCATGCGGCGGTTTCCGCATCCGGCAGTCCGTCCCAGCGCGCCGGTCGATACTTCATCTGGAAACACGCCATCACGCGTCGCGTGGCCTCGTCGAGTTCACCATGCCGCGGGACCTCGAAGCCGTGCGCTGCCAGTTTTTCCTGGAACCACGCGACGTCGGGCAGGGCGGACTGGAAACCCGGCAGGACCGAGGCGACCTGTGTGGCATCAGGCCAGGGGATGAGTCCGGCCGCCACCAACCGCTGCCAGGGAAACCCGGGGCCCGGATCCTGCTTGACCTGCGGCTGGATGTCGCTGTGCCCGACGATGCGGTGCGGCAAGACCCCGTGCCGGGCGGCGATGTCCCGGACCAGTTCCACCACGAGGTCCACTTGCGCCTCGTCCCAGGGCGCGAACGGACCCGCGCGGTTTCCGCGCGGACCGGGGTTCACGATCTCGATGCCGATCGAGGCTGCATTGAGTGCCGTCTGTCCCTGCCAGTGGCTGCGGCCCGCGTGCCAGGCGCGACGATGCTCCGGCACCAAGCGCAGGATGCGGGGCGGATTGGCGTCGACGAGGTAGTGGCTGCTGACCTGGCCCCGCGTGAGGATCTCCAGCGAGTCGGCGAAGTCCAGTTCCGTGTAGTGCAGCACGATGAACTGCACGCGACTGTTCTGCGACTGCGCGGCATGCGCGGTGTCGACGCGATGCCCCGCCACCTCGAGAGGACCGTCGAGGGGATTCGCCGCAGCCGCATCGGGGGAGGGGCGCGAGGTCATGGTGCATCCCGCCAGCAACAGCCAGGAGACAAGGACGGGGATGGCCGATGGGCGCATCCCCGTATTGTGCCGCTTCCCGGTGGCGGCGGGGACTTCAGGGCGTGTAGCCGCGCTCGCCGTGCTCCGCGAGATCGAGGCCCTCGGTCTCCGCATCGGCATCGACCCGCAGGCCCGTGGTGACCGCCAGAAGCTTCAGGATTCCCCAGGTGGCCACGCCACACCACAAGGCGGTGGCGGCAACGCCGACGGCCTGGACCAGCACCTGCCGACCCATGGACATGCCCTCCGCATAGCCGGCCCCGCCGAGAGCGGCATCGACGAATACACCCGTGAGCAAGGAGCCGACCAGCCCGCCGACGCCGTGCACGGGCGATACGTCCAGGGAGTCGTCGATGTGGAGCACCCGCTTCAGCAACTGCGTGGCGAAGAAGCAGACCACGCCGGCGATGGTGCCGATGGCAACCGCGCCCAGTGGACCGACAAAGCCCGAGGCCGGCGTGATGGTGCCGAGACACGCCACCACCCCGGTGACGAGCCCGAGCACCGAGGGCTTGCCGTAGCGGATCCACTCGAGCGCCATCCAGGCAAGTGCGCCGGCCGCGGCCCCGGTGTGGGTGACCAGCAACGCCATGCCGGCGTTGCCGTTGGCGGCGAGGGCACTGCCGGCATTGAAGCCGAACCAGCCGACCCAGAGCATGCCGGCGCCCATGACCGTCAGCGGCAGTGAATGCGGCGGCATGGCGGTGGTCGGGAAGCCGCGTCGCGGACCGACGACGACTGCCGCGACCAGCGCCGCGACGCCGGCATTGACGTGGACCACGATGCCGCCGGCGTAGTCGAGCACCCCGAGCTTCGCGAGCCAGCCACCCCCCCAGACCCAATGGGCCACCGGCACGTACACCAGCAGCAGCCACAGGACAGCGAAGCCCAGCACCGCGGAAAAGCGCAGGCGCTCGGCAAAACCGCCGACCACGAGCGCCGGCGTGATGATCGCGAAGGTGAGCTGGAACATCGCGAACACCGTCTCGGGAACGCTGCCGCTGACGGCCTCCCGACCGACGCCGGTGAACCAGGCCTTGTCCAGCGACCCGATCCACGGTTGCAGCGCCCCGCCGTCACCGAAGGCCAGGCTATAGGCACCGGCAATCCACAGCAGCGACGCCACGCAGGTGATGGCCACGCACTGCATCAGGACCGAGAGGATGTTCTTGGCGCGCACGAGGCCGCCGTAGAAGGCGGCCAGGCCGGGCAGGGTCATGAACAGGACGAGTGCAGTGGCCGTAATCAGCCACGCGGTATCGCCCGCATTGATGGCAGGTGACATGATCGATTTCCCCCTCCGCCCGGAATGCGGGACGTGTGCGAGCGGCGATGCACGTCCCATGCCGCAGTCTTTTAATCATTAAAAACAATGACTTGGAGAGCCGCTGAGGCCTTGCAGCCGGGCGCGGCGCACCAAAGCGGGGCGTGGGCGCATCGCGGCTGCACCGAAGTGGTGCCGTTGCTCGGGCGCGACACCCCAAAATACCGCTAGCGTCAAACTCGCGCGTCCGGTGTAGACTCGGGGCAACGGACGGATCTCCGTTGTGGGGACCGTCCTGCAAGACTGCAAAACGTCCGAGGGGGACCCAATGAAATCCATGTCGAAGTCCGTGTCGAAGATTGGTTTCTTCGTGGCCGCCGTGCTCGCCGCCGGTGCTGCCCAGGCCCAGGAAGGGGGGCTGGAAGAGGTCGTCATCACGGCGCAGAAGCGCGCAGCCACCTTGCAGGACGTACCGGTGGCCGTGTCGGCCGTCTCCGGCGATGCCATCGAGCAGGCGCAGATCCGTGACGCGAAGGACCTGCAGCAGCTGGTTCCCTCGCTGACCGTCTCCACCGCGGCCTCGTCGACGAACACCACGTTCTCGATCCGCAGCCTCGGCACCAGCACCTTCAACCCCGGCCTCGAGGCCTCCGTCGGCATCTTCGTCGACGGCGTCTACTTCGCCCGCCAGGGTGCGGCAATCAACGACTTCCTGTCGCTGGAGCGCGTCGAGGTGCTGCGTGGTCCGCAGTCCACCCTGTTCGGCCGCAACACGCCTGCCGGCGTGATCAGCTTCATCTCGAAGGCGCCGGAGTTCGACTTCAACGGAGCCGCGGAACTCACCACCGGCAACTACGGCGCGAAGATCATCCGCGGCACGGTGACCGGGCCGATCACCGACGATCTGGCCTTCCGTCTCGACGGCAACTTCAACCAGCGTGACGGGACGATGAAGAACGTCCGTGACGGCCGCGAACTGAACAACCGCGATCGCTGGTCGGTCCGCGGGCAGATGCTGCAGAACATCGGCGAGAACACCACGGTCCGCTACATCGCGGACTTCGCGAAGATCGACGAGAAGTGCTGCGCCGCGCCGTTCTCGTTCTACACGCCGGCTTCCCTGGCCATCATCCCGGCCCTTGGCGGCACGCTGCTCCCGCAGGACCCGTTTGCCGGCCAGATCGCCATCGACAACCCGGTGTTCACCACCACCGAGTCGAAGGGCGTGTCGGTGCAGATCGACCACAAGTTCGACGGCTTCGATCTCACCTCCATTTCGGCGTTCCGCCAGTACGACGAGTCGCAGAACATCGACGCGGACTTCACCACGCTCGATCTCGCCGGCGACCGCCTGGTCAACCAGGACTACAAGACCTTCACCCAGGAAATCCGTCTTGCCTCCTCGGGCGACGACAATCGCATCGATTGGCAGGTGGGCGGCTTCTACTACGACAACAAGCTGCACCACAACAACAAGACGCCGTATGGCTCGCAGCTGCGTGCCTACGCCGACTTGCTGACCCGCTCGGCGAGCGCGCCGAGCGGTGCCATCACCCTGGTGGAGCAGCTGACGGGCACCCCCGCTGGCACTTTCCTGGCGGCCGGACAGGGTCTCCGCGAGGAGGACTACGAGTACAACACCCGCAGCAGTTCGGTGTTCGGCCAGATCGACCTCCACGTCAACGACAAGCTGACCATCACGGCCGGCATGCGTTACACCAAGGAGTCGAAGAACATGGCGGCGAAGGTCGATATCTTCGACCCGTTCTCCTCCATCAACATGGTGACGTTCGGGCGCCAGGTGATCTTCTCGCAGGCCTTCACCCAGACCACCGGCCTGGCTGCCACGCCGGCCAACATCGCGGCGGTGACGGCAGCCAACCCGGCGGCCATCGCGCAGCTGAACGCGGTCGCAACGGCCTATTCCACCGATCCGGCGCGGAACCCGTTCCTCGGCCTGACGGCACTGCAGTTCAATCCCCCTCCGCCGCTGCCGCGCTTCAACCGCAACCGCTCGGAGAACAACGTCTCGGGCAACTTCATCGTGGCCTACGACGCCAGCGACGACACCAACGTGTACGCCAGCTGGTCGCGCGGCTTCAAGGCGGGCGGCTTCAACCTCTCGGCCAACGCCTCGATCACCGGCGTCTACGAGTTCGAGCCGGAAATCGCCACCAACATCGAGCTGGGCCTGAAGACCAAGCTGTTCGACAACACCACGCGACTGAACGTGGCCTTGTTCAAGCAGGACCTCAAGGACTTCCAGGAGAACATCTTCACCGGCTCCGGCTTCGGTCTCGCCAACGCCGGCAAGGTCGCCCTCAAGGGTGCCGAGCTGGAGTTCGCGGCCAAGCCCTCGCAGATGCTGACGGTGGGTGGTGCCTTCACCTACATGTTCGAGTCGAAGTACGACAGCTTCAATGCCAACGCCTGCTACCCGGCGCAGCCGGTCGACGCAGGCATCTACGGCAGCGCGGCGCTGGTGCCGGCGGGTCGCTGCGGTCGCACGATCAACGCCACCACGGGGCTGCCCATCACGGTGCAGAACTCGAGCGGTACCGATCGCGGCACGCCGCAGTGGATCGCCAACCTCAACGGCATGCTGACGATGCCCATCGGCAACAACGTCGGCTACCTCGGCGGCTCCGTCTACTACGTGTCCGAGCAGAGCTACGCGGCCAACCAGAACCCGATCCGTGCGGTCGGCGCCATCACGCTGCTGAATGCCACCCTCGGCATCCGTGCCGCGGACGGCAACTGGAACGTCGAGCTGTGGGGCCGCAACCTCGCGGACGAGGAGTACACGGTCGGCAACTTCGAGTCGGTGGGCCAGCCGGGCAGCGTCAACTCCTACGTCGGCGACCCGCGCACCTACGGCATCAGCATCCGCAAGCGATTCTGAGCCGGCGAGCCTGTCCGGCTGCGGCCGGGTAGCGCAATC